>CAZNFB010000051.1:0-12925 GCA_964572105.1 uncultured Desulfobacteraceae bacterium | reverse complement strand
GGCAGGATGGATCGACGCTTAAAATACCAAGTTATTTCGTCCTCGTTCCTTATAGCTGATCGTTACGCTCGTGATTCCGGTTGGCGGGAAAAATTGATAGCTGATTATAATAACTTAACTAAAGTCGCTACAATAGCGACCTGGGCTACAAGCATGCCGGCTACCCATTTGATGATTTTTGCAGTAACATCAGCTTCCAATACAGCAAGCCATTCGTCAAGGTATTGCCTGGTGACAAGTCGTTCGTCAACCAATTCGGCAATGATTTTAGTTTGTTCGGCGGCCTGCTCTTCGGTAAAACCAACAGCTTTTAATCTTTTTACATTTTCAAACGTATCAAAAGTAAGGGATGCCATGGTTCACCTCCTATTATCAAACTACAGCCTTAAAGCATTTCAGTCAATTTTTTTATTGGCATCAAAACATATGGGTGAGGCTCCTTTGGAACCACACAAGTCTATTCATCATAAGAGATTAAAAATCAGATAGTTAAGTAGAGAAAACGTTCATATAAAAAGAAAGGATCATAATGAAATTCCCTTATGGATTGTGCGATTTTAACAAAATTATAACCAAAGGTTATTTTTATTGCGATCGGACAAATTTTATTACCTTGTTAGAAGATACCGGAGATTTCCTTCTTTTTTTGCGTCCCCGCAGATTCGGAAAAAGCCTTCTTCTTTCCATGCTTGAAAACTATTACGATTTGGCTCGAAAGGATCGGTTTCAGGATCTCTTTGGACATCTTCTCATCGGCAAAAACCCCACCCCATCGCACAATCAGTACTTTATTCTTAAATGGGATTTTTCCTGTGTTGATCCTTCAGGAAGCGCTAAAGATATTAAACGTGCATTTCATGACCATATAAATTCCTGCATTAAAGCATTTACCTCTGACTATGAAGAGTATTTATCACGTGAGATTGAAGTGGATCCAGAAAATGCTGTCAATTCTATCAAATCCCTTTTAACCGTAACCCGCAAATCCGGCCACCCTGTTTATCTGTTGATAGATGAATATGACAACTTTGCAAATGAAGTCATGATGGGGATACGAAAGAAAAAAGAAGATATTTACGAAGCCCTTGTTTATGAAGAAGGACCGCTAAAAACCCTGTTCAAGGCGGTGAAAGCCTCAACTGATGGTTCCGGTTTTGATAAAAGTTTCATTACAGGTGTCTCCCCCGTGGTGATGAGTGATATTACAAGCGGCTATAATATTGCCGAAAATATATATTTAAATCCTGTTTTTAACGATCTATGCGGATTTCATGAAAACGAAATAAAAAAAGCCCTGCACGCAATATCAGCAGAATGCGGATTAAAAGAAAAAGATATTGCCCAGGCCCTTGATATAATGCGTGTTTATTACAACGGGTATAAATTCGCGCCGGATGCAAAAGAATCTATCTATAATCCCACTTTGGCAATCTATTTTATTAAAGCATTTGCCGGAACCTGCAAATATCCTAGAAAAATGCTCGATTCCAATCTTGCGGCAGATGAGGCAAAGCTTCAGTATATATCCAAAATACCTAAAGGCGGGCAGCTTCTGCTTGACCTGATGAAAAAAAATAATTCTCTGATAATATCTGATTTAAGTGACCGGTTTGGAATTTGGCAGATGCTGACGGATAAAAGTAAAGATTTTATTTTTGCAACATCTTTTCTCTATTATTTCGGAGTCCTGACAATCGCCGGTGAAACAGATGAAGGAAAGCTGATATTGAATGTCCCAAACCTGGTAACCCACGGTCTTTATGTGGAACGGATTCAGCAGATGCTCCTGCCTGAACCGGCTGACAGAGATGACGGGGTTCTGGCTGCTGAACAGCTTTATACCAAAGGAAATATGCAGCCTTTATGCGAGTTTGTGGAACAGAGGTTCTTTAAGGTATTTCACAATCGTGATTATAGATGGGCCAACGAACTCACCGTTAAAACAGCTTTTTTAACACTCCTTTATAATGATATACTCTATATTATTGATTCTGAAAAAGATGCCGGGGGCGGTTATGCCGATTTAACCATGATCATCCGCCCCGATATGAGGCGGTTTAAAATTCTTGATGTTCTGATAGAGTTTAAATATGCAGGTCTTAAAGAAGCCGGTTTAACAGGAACAGGGGCAAAAGAATTAACCTTTGCTGAACTTTGTGCTGTTCCCGCAATGCAGGCCGGAATGAAAGAGGCTAAAAAGCAAATCAGGCAATATGGCGACGCGCTGGAGAAAAAATATAAAGATATTCGCCTTAAACGATACGCTGTGGTTTCCCTTGGCTTTGAAAGATTGTGGTGGGAAGAAGTGTAACAAGATACGTTCCCAGACAGAGCATGGGAACAATGAAGAAATTACCATTTCAACCATGATCGTATTAGAATTTTTTCTAAAATCCCTCGCCGACTCCTAAAATATACACCATTTTTTACCGTCTCAGATATTCTCAATTAAAACCCCTTAAAAAAATAAATTTACAGAACCGCTTATATAGGTTCCCAACGTCGTTGCTCCAGCCTTCTTTTGTGACGTAATAAGTAAGAGAGATCAACCTCTGACCTCTCTTGCCCATTATCCATCTTCAAAATCTTCAGGAGAATCAATTGAAAGTATTTATCAACACCGATCTATTATCAAACCTGGCAAGCCATTATCTAACGCCTTTAAAAAATGATGATTTTTTTAAAAAAATCATAAACAACACAAAATTCAGTTTATGGGTTTCCGCATCCTCTGTACAGGCAGTTTTAAATGATCTTTTAAAACATCCGGAAATCCCAGAGGGCAATGCGGTTTACAACTTTATCAAAAAACATTTTTCCATCATTCCTCTTAGAAGATCGATTTTTGAAAATGCTTTGCAGCAAAAAGGAATGGACCTTGAAACAAGAATAAATATTGCTTCGGCAATCTCTTTTAAGATTGATTACATACTGACCAATAATAAAAGTATCTTTGCAGATGTTGATATTCCGGTTCTTACACCAGAGGAACTGCTTGAAAATGATTCCCCATGGAAAATAAAAGAAGTCCCCTTTCTCGACCTGAAGGCCCACCAGCATCTCGTATATAACGAAATCGATGACAGGCTCTATGATATTATCACTAACACAGGTTTTGTGCTGGGTAAGCATGTGGATGAATTTGAAAAAAGGTTTGCAGCACTCCAGGAAGCAAAATATGCTTTGGGAGTTTCAAGTGGAACAGATGCCCTGCATGTGGCTCTAATGGCTTTGGGCATCGGGGCTGGCGACAGAGTAGTTGTGCCGGTTAATACTTTTATTGCGACTGCAGAGGCGGTCTCTCTTACTGGAGCGACGCCGGTATTTGTCGACTGCGACAGGTATAATAATATTGATATCAAGCAACTGGAAATGCTTTTTACCGATGCGGTGAATAATAATATTAAATTTCCAGCAGCCGTGATTCCTGTCCATTTATACGGTCAGCCTGCTAATATGAAGCGCCTCATGGAACTGTCTGAAAAATTTGGATTTTACCTGGTTGAAGATTGCTGCCAGGCGCATCTTGCATCATTAAACAACAAAAAAGTCGGCAATTTTGGAGCTTTCGGGGCTTTCAGCTTTTATCCCGGGAAAAATCTGGGGGCATACGGCGAGGCTGGGGCAATTGTCACCAATGACGAGAATCTGTATAAAAAGGCCAAAATGCTGCGGCAGCACGGAGAACTGACAAGGTACAACCATGAAGTAATCGGTCACAATTACAGAATGGCGGCAATCCAGGGGGCTGTGCTGGCTGCCAAGCTTGATCACCTGGCTCAATGGACTCAAAAAAGAAAAAAAAATGCGCGGCTCTACAATGACTTTCTAACTGATCTCAAGGGGGTTAAAACACCGGTCGAGTTTGAGCCGGGATCATCTGTTTATCATCTTTATGTGATTGAAACCGACAACCGGGACAGGCTGCAAAAACACCTCCAGGAAAACAATATCGCCACAGGGCTCCACTATCCTGTTCCACTGCACCTCCAGAAAGCATACGCAAGCTTAAACTACTCACAAGGGGACTTTCCCTGCGCTGAGGAAAAATCGAAAAAAATCCTCTCTCTCCCCATGTATCCGGAGCTTGACGAAAACCAGATAGAATTTGTTTGTAATAAAATCAGACAATGCCTGTAGCCGTGAAGAGCTTTAGCTTAAATTTGGGAATTAGAAGTTGGGGAGGCACCTCAATATCATAAAACCGGGTTTGTAGTTTCAACATAAACAGGAAACAGACTGCCATGAAAAAAGATATCAACGTTATTGCCCCTGATGTAAAACTTGGAAAGGATGTTAAAATCTATAATTTTGTGAATCTTTACGGATGTGAGATCGGAGACGAAACCAAAATCGGAGCCTTTGTGGAGATTCAAAAAAATGTAATCATAGGCAAGCGGTGCAAAATCCAGAGCCACACCTTTATCTGCGCGGGAGTAAAAATTGAGGATGAGGTTATGGTCGCCCACGGCGTTATGTTCATAAATGACAAAGATCCAGGTGCGGTGAACCCTGACGGATCAATAAAAACCGAACAGGACTGGGTCTGCACCCCAACCCTGATAAAAAAAGGAGCTTCCATCGGAAGCAATGCCACCATTATGTGCGGCATAATCATCGGAGAGGGAGCTCTCATCGGAGCAGGCGCTGTGGTAACCAGAGATGTTCCTTCCGGAGCCATAGTAACAGGAAGTCCTGCAAGAATATTAAGGAGAAAATAGAATGCTTAAGGTTGGAGTGATAGGATGCGGATACTGGGGTCCTAATCTGATTAGAAATTTTATTCAGTTAAACGGAAGTGATGTGGTTCGGGTGGCAGACCTTGATCAGGACAGATTAAAGCATATGCAGAACTTATACGCGGGAATTCAGACCACCACAGATTACAAAGAGATCATTTTAGATCCTGAAATCGACATAGTCGCCGTGGCCACACCTGTAAAAACCCATTTTACTTTCGGCAAAGAGGCTCTGATGGCCAAAAAACATGTTTTTATTGAAAAACCGATTGCAGCCTCGGTCAGCCAGGTTGAAGAACTTATCGATCTGGCTCAAAAAAACAAACGTAAACTAATGGTTGGCCATACCTTTGAGTATACGGCAGCAGTGAGAAAGATGAAAGAAATCATAGATTCCGGCGATCTGGGAGAGATCTACTATATCAGTTCCCAGAGGCTGAATCTTGGGCTTTTCCAGCAGGATATAAACGTATTATGGGATCTTGCTCCCCATGATATTTCGATTATACTTTATCTTCTGGGGTGTGAACCGGAATCTGTCAGTGCCATTGGTTCATCACATATTAATCCTGCCATCGAGGATGTGGCGATTTTGACCATGAGGTTTCCAAATAATCTCATCGCTTTTATTCAAACCAGTTGGCTGGATCCGGATAAAATCAGAAAAATGACAATTGTGGGGAGTAAAAAAATGATGGTTTACGATGATGTTCAGCCCACGGAAAAAATCAAAATTTATGACAAGGGGGTTGAACTTCCGCAGCATTACGACACATTTGCCGAGTTTCATTATTCTTATAAATATGGTGATATCATTATACCTAAAATAGAAGGGGGGGAACCGATCCGGACGGAGCTGAAACATTTTATAGATTGCATTAACAATGATAAAGTCCCCGTAAGTGACGGTGCCAGCGGCCTGAGGGTCATAAAAATACTGGAAGCGGCCCAGAACTCCATTGAAAAAAACCATAAAAACGTGCTGGTGTAAGGAGAAATCAATCAATGTATAATCAGCAGGTTAATATAATCGCAAAGACTCTTATGCTGTTCGACGCCTCAATTATTGTTGGCTCGGGCTATACTGCTTATTATTTCAGTCTTGTTTACAGGCATGCAAACCTGCTTGTCATGTCTTCCTATCAGGTTCTCGGTTCCATTTTATGTATCCTGTTTATTAACAATTATTTAATGGACAGATTCGGCCTGTATGCAGAAAAACGATTTGCCTCCTACTGGGCGCTGATACAACCGATTATAATAGTGGTGGCTTGTGAATTTATCGGATTTTTTGCCGGGTTTTTTTTCATTGACATGGAACTTGAGAGCAAATTTTTTGCGTTTTTATTTTTTACCATGATATTTACCGGAATGCTCCTGATCAGGATCTTTTTATATGTTTATATAAATAAACGTTCACACAAAAAATTATACAGCTATAATATTTTAATTGCCGGATCCAGCGAACGTATAAAAGGCGTCGCCAGCGCTTTAAGGCGGCAAATTAGCTGGGGGCATACTATAGCAGGATATATTTGTACAGATAACGGGAAATTGAAATCTGATAATTCAGGCTTACCCCTCCTTGGCCGGGGGGATGACTTTAAGCAGATCCTTTTTGAGTACCATATTGATGAAGTTATCTTTGCCTTTCCCGGGGATCCTTCCATGGATATTAAACAATATTTAAATAAATGCGACCTGATCGGCGTTGCATATAAAATAGTGCCTGCTTTTTTCGATCCAGAAAGACCCAATGCCCTGGCAGTGGAAATGCTCCAGAATATACCTGTACTTTCTTCAAATAAAAATGCATTTAACGTGTCCGGCCTGCTCTATAAAAGGATACTCGACATTGCAACGGGTCTGACAGGTACTATTCTTTTCCTGATCATATATCCTTTTGCTGCTCTGGCCATAAAGTTAGATTCCCCGGGCCCGGTACTCTTTAAACAGTGCCGCATAGGAATGCACGGCCGCAAATTTTATATACGTAAGTTCAGGACCATGGTAGCCGATGCTGAATCACAAAAGGCAGGTCTCCTGGTAAATGCCAAAACCGCCTGGCCCGAATTAAAAACAGGGAGTGACCCTCGTATTACCAAAATCGGCGCTTTTCTGCGCAAAACTTCCCTTGATGAATTTCCCCAGTTCATAAATGTACTAAAAGGAGATATGAGCCTCATCGGCACCCGTCCCCCAACCCCATCGGAGGTGGAGGTTTATGAAGACTGGCATCGGAAGAGAATATCGATTAAACCTGGCTTAACCGGCCTGTGGCAGGTCTCCGGCCGCAAAAATGTTACGGATTTTGCCAAAGTTGTACAACTGGACATTGCTTACATAGATGGCTGGAAATTCTGGAGGGATATATCAATTCTCTGGAAAACCGCCTTGATTGTTTTTTCCGGTAAAGGAGCAAAATGATAAATAAGAACAGACTCGGGTATATAGCTTTATTAATTCCTGCATTTATGATGTTAATCTGTGCTTTTTCTCTTCAGTATTTTCAGGTAATCGGTAACCTTTTAAATAAATGGAACACAGAGGACTTCTCATATTGTTATGTTGTGCCGTTCATCGTAATATATCTTATTTATACCAAATGGCCCCAGTTAAAAACCACCGCAACCGCCTCTTCTGCCTCGGGTTTCCTTGTTTTAATCCTTTCCGGTTTTACGTTTTTAGCCGGCAGACTGGGTTCGGTGGAAACTTTTGTTTTTGCCTCCATCTGGTTTGCCGTCATCGGCCTGTTCTTATTGACAGCAGGAAATAAAATAGCCAGAGAACTTGCGTTTCCCTTATTTCTCCTGATATTCATAGTTCCCCTCCCCCCCTTTTTAAACAACCTCTTCACATTTAAATTAAAGCTTTATTCAAGCAAACTGGCCGTGGAAATGATGCGAAAAGCAGGGCTTTCCGTTTTCCTGGAAGGAAACGTAATCGACCTTTGGGTTACCAAGCTGCAAGTAGTGGATGCCTGCAGCGGCTTGAGATATGTTTACCCTCTGCTGCTCATGGCTTTTGTTTTTGCGTATCTTTTTCATAAAAAATGGTGGGAACGCATTATTATTATATTGGCGGCAATTCCCATCTCGGTTTTCTCCAATGCCCTTAGAATCGCTATTATGGGATATCTTACCCTTAAAGTATCTCCCACAGTGGCAGAAAGCTTTTTCCACGGTTTTTCAGGATGGCTCATTTTTATGATTTCATTCGGATTTCTCGCGATTTTGAGTAAAATTATAAAAGTTATTAATAAAAAAATTATTAATAAAAAAATCGACCCAAAATTTATTCATAAAAAAACAAAAACAGATAAAAAGAATGCAAGGCCGATTAAAATAAAAAAAATAAAAATATCATATCTGCTGGGAGCAGCCTGCATCTTCATCTGTTTCTGGGGATTAAATTCATATATTGGCACGGCCATGATAACACCTGAAAGAAAAACCTTTGACAATTTCCCCACCGCTTTTGGGGACTGGCAGGGTGAAAAAATATACCTGGAGGATAATATTTTAAAATCACTCTGGTCCGATGATTATGTGCAGATATCTTTTTATAATAAAAAAACAGGGGACAATATTTACCTCCTGATCCCCTATTATAAATACCAGGCCACCCGACACACGGTTCATTCGCCGGTTTCATGCCTGGTGGGCGGAGGTTATGCCCCCTTATCCCGTAAAATTATCACCAAAAAATTTCCCGCACCATTTGGAACAGTCAAAATACGGCAAATGTACCTTGCCAAAAATAACCGGAAACTCCTCGTAAATTACTGGTTTCAGCAAAGGGGGAGGATAATCGTCAGTGAATATGCCCACAAAATATACCTGTTCCTTGATTCAATCACAAAAAGACGCACCGACGGAGCCCTGGTTCGAATCGAAATGCCCTTAAAAGACCCTGATATTGAAAAAGGACAGGCAACAATAGATGCTTTCACCAAAGATCTAATGCAAATTTTAACCGAATACGTCCCAAATTAAAAATATCCCAGGGCACCCCGTGACTGCTCTTTATTCCCATTAATTATCCCCTGGTATGCGGCCCCACTCCGAAGCGGGGGAAGAAAATCCAAAAAGGTGATCCCATGACTTTAAAATTATTTCAGACAGGCATTATTATTATTTTAATGAGTCTTATTACAGGATGCGGCGGAATTGATGAACAAAAAGCAAAGTTTTATGAAAAGGGCCTGGCACTTTTTGAAGAAGGAGAGTTAGGCAGAGCCACCATTGAGTTTAAAAATGCCACCCAGATAGACCCCAAATTTGCAAAAGCATACTACATGCTGGGTAAAATAGCGCTAAAAGAAAAAAATTACCGCAGGGCTTACAGCCTCATGAACAAAGCCTTGGAGCTTGATCCCGAAGATACGGATATCCAGCTCACCTCGGCTGAAGGGCTGCTAATGCGTCAAAAAACCGAGGATGCCGAGGAAATGATCAATAAAGTTCTTAAAAAAGAACCCGGCAATGAAAAAGCTATTCTCATGAACAGCATAATCCTGATGAAGACAGATAGAAACGCCAAAGGGACTAAACTCCTGATGGATATCATCGCAAAAGGAGAAAAAAAGAATGAAGCCACCCTTATTCTGTCAGGATTTCTGAAAAAAGAGGAAAAATATTCTGAAGCCGAGACTCTTATCAAGGCAGCCCTGGAAAATAATGAAAAGAACCTGGCGCTGCTGAGGGGGCTCATAAACCTCTATTCGGCCGCACAGGAAAATGACAAGGCCGAAGCGGTCTATAAACAAATTATTAATTTTTATCCAGAAGAGAAAAGCAATTCCCTCAGGCTGGTCGGGTTTTACAGAAAAACAGACCAGCCCGCCAAAGGAGAAGCGGTATTAACCAAACTGATCCGGGACGAGCCAGACTCCGCCCAATACCGCGGGTTCCTGGCAAAATATTATGAAGAGCAAAAAAAAACAGACCAGGCCATTAAAATATTGAAAACCGCCTGCCAGGACCTGCCGGAAGAACTTAGCCTGCAACTCTATTTGGGAGAAATTTATCAAAAAAAGGAACAAACCGGCCAGGCGCTGGAAATCTATCAGGAGATAATTAAAAACCATCCCCTCAAGCCGGAAGCAACATCCGCCGGAAACAGGATTGCCGGAATATATTATGCCGAAAAAAAGAGCGGTCTGGCCATGGCGCAGTTAAAAAAAATTCTAAAAAATAACCCAAAAAATTTTGCAGCCCATTCCCTGAAAGGACGTATTCATCTGGACAAAGAGGAAGGGCTCGACGCAGTCAACGAACTTCGCTTTATAATCCAGGAAAAACCGGATGAAGCCATATGGTACGTTTATCTTGCCCGTGCTCATATTTTTAATAAGGAAAACCACCTGGCCATGGAAAGTTTGAAACAGGCACTGAAAGTCAAACCGGATGACCTGGCCGCCCTTGACCTGATTACGAAAATCTATATTAAAGATAAAGCCTATGATGAAGGGATCATCATTCTGAAGGAAATAATCGAAAAAGCCCCCGAATATCTGCCTGCCTTAAGCAAATTGTCTGATTTCTACATGCTCACAGGTGACCTTGAAAAGGCTGGAACAATTTTAGCCGACCTTAAACAAAAAAAACCGGAAGTAGTCGAAGCGTACATAAAAACAAGCCTCTTATATACCAAACAAAAAAAATATAAAAAAGCAAAGGCCGAACTTGATCAGGCCATCGAAACCCTGAAAGCCTCGATTCGCAAACAACCGGAAAACCTTGGCATGAAACTCTATCTGGGTGAAATCTATCAACAAAACAGAGAAACCGCCCCGGCCATGGAAATCTATCAGGAAATAGTCAAAGGCCACCCCCTAAAACCGGAAGCAATAACAGCCGAAAACAGGATTGCCAGGATATATTATGCTGAAAAAAAACTGGAACAGGCTCTGGAGCAGTTAAATAAAATTCTGGGGAAAAACCCTGAAAATTTTGCGGCACATTCCTTGAAAGGACTCATCCACCTGGATAAAAAAGAAGGACCCGGCGCAATCAGCGAATTTAATTTTGTTACCCTGAAGAGACCGGATGAAGCCGCAGGTTACGTTTATCAGGCCCGTGCTCATTTTTTAAATAATGAAAAAACCCCTGTGGAAAATCTGAAACAGGCCTTGAAAAATCTGAAACAGGCTCTGGAAATCAACCCTGAAAACCTGGCAGCCCTTGACCTGATTTCTAAAATTTATATAAAAGAGAAAACCTATGATGAAGCTATCATGATCCTGAAAAAGGTCACCGCCAAAGCACCGGACCATCTGCCTGCCCTGAGTAAGCTGGGTGATTTTTATATGCTAAAGGAAGACTTCCCAAATGCAAAAATAATTTTAGATGAGCTCAAACAAAAAAAACCGGACATAGCAGATGCATACATAAAAACAAGCCTGCTCTATACCAAACAGAAAGATTATCCCAAAGCCGAAGCCGAACTCGATCAGGCCATTGAACTGCAGCCTGATAATCCTGAAATTCTGAAATATGCGGTTAAATTACAGGCAGCTCTTAACAAACCGGACATAGCTTTGGAAAAATGTTTAAACCATTTAAAAAAATACCCCGAAACAGAGCCGGAAACCCGCCTGCTGCTAAGCGGCATTTACAGCGGCTTAAAACAGTATGATAAAGCCAGAGAAGAACTGAAAAAAATTATCAAGGTAAAACCTGACTCCCCAATCCCCTATATAGCCATGGGAGACCTCTCTTACAAAGAAGGGCGTATAACCCAGGGGATCAAAGAGTATAAAGGGGCTTTGAAAAAAAAACCTGACGCTGTAAAACTGAAAATGATTATAGCCGGCATGTACAGAAAGAAGAATGATTTTAACAACGCCCTTAAATGGTATGAAAAAGCATATCAGGAACATCCTAAATTCGTGCCGGCTGTAAACGGGCTGGCCTATTTCTATGCTGAAAAATTCCCAACGCCTGAAAATCTCGACAAGGCTGTAAAAGCACTGACCAATATTCCTGAAAAGTTGCTCACTGCCCAGATTCTGGATACCTTAGGCTGGATATATTATAAAAAAAAAGATTACCAAAAGGCACAAAGCACTCTTACGCAGGCTCTATCAAAATCGGAAAGGTCAATAATCGAGTTTCATCTCGCCTTGGCCTGTTTAAAACTCAACAATAAAGAAAGGGCCAAAGAGCTGCTGACCAAAGCCCTGGCGGAAGAAGGAAAAGGTCTGCCTGAAGATGAAAAAAAATCTGCTCAGGCATATCTGCAATCAGCATTTTGAAACAACTGAATAAGGGATTTCCCTAAGAACAAACTACTGTCATGTCAATTGTGTAATGTCGTAAAGATGGCTGTCATTCCCGCGAAAGCGGGAACCCAGAAGTATCGAAGCAGCCAAAAACATTGGATTCCCGCTTTCGCGGGAATGACATGACACTACCCATACAGGGGATCAAAATCATCTTATTTTTAATGTGCACCGAGTTCTTTTTCTATACGTTCTGCCAAAAAAATTTTTAAAAGAGACTGATATGGAACATCTCTTTTATTCGCCAAAAGTTTAAGTTCTTCCAGCATTGATTCAGGAAGACGAAGGGATATTTTTTTTACAGAAGGTTTGAGATTTGAGAATATGATTTTTTCTGCCTGATTCCAATTAATGAACTCAGTTGAGTCATGAGTAGCCCAAAATTCTCTTTCTTCATCTTCGTTTTTAAATTTAGGTAGTTGTTTGCTCATCACTGTACACCCTCCTTTCTTTGCGACTCATATCTCTTGCCGAAATTACACGAATAAAATTATTTCTTACTGTCACCGCAATAAAGAGAAATCTTTTCAAATCTGTTTGGCCAAGTGCATAAAACCTTTTCTCTGTCTTTGAATGTATTATGTCGTCTTGAATAAGCAAGGGATGGTTGAAAAAAACTTGTTCACACTCTAATGGGCTGACTTTGTGTTTAAGCCAGTTTTTGTCAGTATTCCCCTCATCCCAGTCAAAGCCAGAACATTGGTACAATATTTTTCTGTATACCTTATCCATATGACATATATATACTCATGCAACACATCTTGTCAAGTTTTGATGAGAGACTTGAGGGCACAACAGTGACAAACAGATTTTCAAAACTTAGCCTGTGATCAAATTTACAGTAACTTAGGAACGGAGATAAAATAAGTTGAGCAGAAATAGCGCAGGATTTTGGCCCATA
>CAZNFB010000050.1:0-12980 GCA_964572105.1 uncultured Desulfobacteraceae bacterium | reverse complement strand
TTCCCTCACGCAAAATTCTAACCGGACACTATTGACTTTTAGTATCAAAACCTGAGTAAGCTTGTAAGGTAAATTTAAATATGGAGATACCACTTTTAAATGATATTGTTATTATATTTGGACTGGCTATTGCTGTCCTTTTTATATGCCATCAATTTCGAATACCCGCGGTTGTGGGATACCTCCTCACCGGGATATTTGTCGGGCCTTACGGTTTTGGGCTGGTAAAGGGGGTTCATGAAGTTGAAGTTTTAGCTGAAATTGGTATTGTATTATTGCTTTTTACCATTGGAATCGAGTTTTCGCTTAAAAAACTGCTGGAAATTAAAAAATCCGTTCTAATGGGGGGGTCGCTCCAGGTGTTGCTGACCTTTTTGGCTACTTTATTCATAGCCAGGCGGTTTGGTCAGGCTTTTGGCGAAGCTGTCTTCATCGGATTTCTCGTAGCTTTGAGCAGTACGGCGATTGTGCTCAAACTAATCCAGGAAAGGGCCGAAGTTGATAGTCCCCATGGGCGCACAATTCTTGGCATCCTTATCTTCCAGGACATTATTATTGTTCCAATGATCCTGATCACTCCGCTACTGGCTGGTGCAACAGGAAATTTAGGTGAAACCGTTCTTGTTCTTCTGGCCAAGGGAATCGGAATTATCCTGTTGGTGCTGATCAGTACTAAATGGATTGTACCCCAGGTATTGTATCAAGTCACGAGAACACGCAATCAAGAAATTTTTTTATTAAGCGTGATTGCAATATGCCTTAGTGTTGCATGGTTAACTTCCATGGCCGGATTGTCCCTTGCTCTGGGTGCGTTTTTAGCAGGATTGATCATTTCCGAATCTGAATACAGCCACCAGGCACTTGGAAATATTTTACCCTTTCGGGATGTCTTTACAAGCTTTTTTTTTGTTTCCATTGGTATGCTGCTGGATGTAGGCTTTCTTTTCCAGCAACCTGGAACCATTGCGCTGATAGCTTTGGGCATTTTGCTTTTAAAATCTATAATTGCCTGTTTTGTAACAATTTTATTAGGCTCCCCTTTTCGTTCTTCAATCCTGGTTGGCCTTGCACTCAGTCAGGTTGGTGAATTTTCTTTTATTTTATCCAGAACCGGTGTTGAACATGGTTTGCTTGCCGGAAATATTTATCAGATGTTTTTGGCTTTTTCCATACTCAGCATGGCTGCGACCCCATTTATTATTACACTGGCGCCAGGTGCAGCCGATATTCTTTTGCGGTTGCCGCTGCCCAAAAGGTTAATAGCAGGCTTTTCTCCTGTTTCAGAAATAAAGGCTGAGAAGAAAAAAGACCACCTTATTATAATCGGCTTTGGAATCAATGGTAGAAACGTAGCACGTGCCGCACGGGTATCAGGTATCCCTTATACAATTATTGAAATGAACCCCGAAACAGTGAGAAATGAACAAGCCCAGGGGGAACCAATTTATTATGGCGATTCAACCCAGGAGGCTGTTCTTCAGCACGCAAACATCAAAGATGCGAGAATAGTTGTAACGGCAATTAATGATCCAGCGTCAACCCGTAGAATTACCGAAATCGTTCGGAGGCTTAATCCAGGAGTTCATCTGATTGTAAGGAGCCGCTATCTCCAGGAGATGAAGCCTTTGTATAAATTAGGAGCTAACGAGGTCATACCGGAAGAGTTTGAGACATCAGTGGAAATTTTTACCCGGGTTTTGGCTAAATATTTTATACCAAGAGATAAAATCGAAGCGTTGGTCGCTGAAATACGATCAGATGGTTATGAAATGTTTCGAAGCCTTTTTAAAGAGTCGTCATCTCTTTTAGATTTGAAACTTCAGTTACATGATGTCGATATCAGTACATTCAGGATTGCACAAGGATCACCGTTAATTGAAAAAACCCTTGCCCAGATCGAATTAAGAAGGCGTTATGAGATTTCCGTGGTGGCAATACAACGGGACTCGAAGATATTTTCTAATCCAGGGGCAGATACCATTCTTCATTCCAATGATCTGCTTTTTGTCCTTGGATCTTCTGAAAAAATATCAGAAGCTATTAATATATTTTCATCCAGGAACGTTTGAGCTAACCTGCCGCAAAAATACGTAGGACTTTAGCAAACCGGCAGCGGATGAAGGGAGATAACCTCCGTGAAACCGCCTCGGTATTTGTAAAGCAAGTTTATAAAGATATCAACCCATATCCATTTCCAGGGTCAGTTTTTCTATTTCCTGAATAATATCTTTTTTTTCTTCATTGGACAGCATTTCATTATTAAGACGTATTTTAAGTCTTAAAAGTATCATTTCGTTTCTGTAGTCAGCACATGTATATCTCGATTTTTTCATAATAATATAAAAATATGGACTTTCTAAAAATTTTAAACTGCACCCGACGCTTTTAAGGCTTCATTATAAATTCTATAAAACGTGTTTCTTGCGGCTATTTCCTTGGATAATATTTTTTCAAACTGATTAATATCTTTTGTGTTGATAATCAAGTTAACACTTTTATTTAATGCGGTCATATTATCCATTGTACGAAATCTATCGCTGATTAATGCCACGAAAATTTTTCGGCGCACCGACATATCCATACTTTCCAAACGTTTAAGTACACTGTTTAAGTCAGGATTTTCCGTATCAAAATTTTCGTTTAATACTATCAAGTCAAAAGTCTGAAACCTTATACCAGCCAAGGCCTCTCTTACAGTTTTAGCCTTTATAACATGGTATTCCTTAAAGGCCAATACGTCTTCAATCTTTTCAAGGAAAGCAGAATCTGTTTCGCAAACAAGGGCTGTACTTACATCTTCTTCAACAAAATCAAAGGGTCTTTCATAACCCTCAGAATTGCCCTCTGTTTCTTCAAACCCGACTTCCTGATCCGGTAAATTTAAGCTTGTATCATCAGATATGGAGTCTGGATTCACAGAAACGTTAGATTTACATTTGGGACATTTAAGGATAGTGGTTTTACCCTTGGGAATTTTTTCATCAGGAAGCCTGAGTTTAGCCTGGCAGTTTTCACATATAATATTCATGATAAGTTATAATCTCCCATAAATCTGCAGCTTTTTTATAACTGAGTTATCGATCAAAATCGACAGCTTGAGCTTGCTGATCTTTCTCCCTTATTTTCCATACTGATGATCAACCGCAAGTTCATCAATATCTGTTGTGGCTTCTCCTCTGCGGCTTTTTAACATATCTATGCCCCTGGAGATAGAAGACCTTTGTGAGGCGTAGGACAATGCAGTTCTCTCATCAATGTTGCTGTCCTCATATAGTTGCAGTATATATTCATCAAATGTAGTCATACCCAGAGGTTTTCCTGCCTGCATAATTTCATAAAAAGTCTTTCCTTCGGATTCACCATGGAGAATAGCATCCTTCACCCTTAAACTGGTGCATAAAATTTCAAATGCAGCAACGCGTGTGCCCTTAAGATCGGGGAGTAATCTTTGAGACACAATCCACCGAATAGTATCAGCAAGGCGAATTCTTATCTGCGGCTCCTCTTCTGAGCTAAACATCCCTATTATACGGTTAATTGTCTGGCCTGCATCCACCGTATGCAGAGTAGTTAAGACCAGGTGTCCTGTTTCTGCAGCATTTAATCCTATTTCAACAGATTCCCTGTCACGCATCTCTCCCACCAGTATTACCTTGGGAGCCTGCCTCAAAGCTGCCCTTAACCCGTTTCCAAAAGTGTCAAAATCGATTCCCAGCTCTCTTTGATTAAAGGTCGATTTCTTTTGGGGATGCTGAAATTCAATGGGATCTTCAAGTGTTACAACATGGACAGATTTCTGTTCATTAATATAATCGAGCATTGCTGCAAGGGATGTTGATTTCCCGGAACCTGTGGCCCCTGTAACAAAAACAATCCCGTTTCTTTCCATGGCAATTTTATAAAAAATCTCAGGGAGGTTTATCTCCTTAATTGTTGGGACATTTACCTCAAGACGGCGCATGACTATTGAATAGTTACCGGATTGTCGAAAAATATTAACTCGAAAGCGGGACTTGCCAGGAAGGGCATAGGACAAATCACAGGAACCATTGGTTAAAAGCATCTCGGTAAGACGCCGATTCTGGTTTATTAGATTTAAAGCAAAGGTCTCTGTTTGGAAGGGAGTAAGTTTTGCAAAAGCCGGTTTCATTTCCACAGGGATCAGCTCACCAGAAGACTCAACCTGCAGGGGTTTACCCACTGTCAGGTTAAGATCCGACACATTTTTATGGGAATCGAGCATTTTTGTAATAATCTGATCCACTTCCTGTCGATTCATGGGGCACCTCTATGGGTTATAATTTTTGGGCTTGGTTTTATCTTGGACCACTCAATACTCAAAGATCAGGTAAACAATCAATATGTCAAATTTTCCGACACCTCAAGTATGATTATGATTCAGTAAAATCAGTGGGGGGATGTGTTAATAAGGGACGGAAGCGGCTTTTATCATTAGCCTTCCCATAGGCATCATCAGCAGAAATCCAGCCTTTGTTGAATAACTCCAGGATGGAATCGTCCAAAAGCTGCATCCCATATTTTTTTCCTGTCTGAATTGTTGAAGGGAGCTGATAGGTTTTGGATTCACGGATAAGATTTCTGGCAGCCGGAGTTGCTATTAATATTTCAAGGGCAGCGCATCGTCCTTTTTTATCAATTCTTTTTAAAAGGGTTTGACAAATAACAGCTCTGATTCCATCAGCCAGTGTGGAACGTATTTGTGCCTGCTCATGGGAGGGGAACACCTCTATTATCCTGTCAACAGTTTTGGATGCACTTGTGGTATGGAGGGTGCTGAATACCAGATGGCCTGTGGATGCAGCCTCTATGGCCAAAGAGATCGTGTCCAGATCCCTCATTTCTCCAACAAGAATAATATCAGGGTCTTCACGCAAGGCTCCACGCAGGGCAGCATTGAAAGATTTTGTATGGAGGCCGAGTTCACGCTGGTTAACAGTGCATCCTTTACTTTTATGAACAAATTCTATGGGGTCTTCAATTGTAATAATATGATCTTTGCGTGTTCTGTTTGCCTCATCAATTATTGCTGCAAGGGTGGTCGATTTTCCGCTTCCAGTGGGGCCGGTTATAACAACAAGGCCTCGAGGCAATGAGGCAAGCTTGGATACAACCTGGGGAAGGCCAAGCTCCTTGGCACCTATTATTTCGGATGGGATTTCCCTGAAAACAGCACTTATCCCGTTTTGCTGCATGAAAAAATTTGAACGGTATCTGGCCAGACCAGGTATTTCATATGCAAAATCAATATCTCCTGTCTCTTCAAAGATTTTAATTTTGTTTTCCGGAGCAATCTCATAAAGCATTTTTTTTAATTCATCACTTTCTAAAGTCTTGTACTTTATTCTTTCAATATCACCATGTATCCTTATAGCAGGGGGTTGTCCTGATGAAAGATGTAGATCAGAAGCGGACTGTTCATGCATTAATTTAAAAAAAGCATCTATTTTTGCCATTTACAGCTCCTAATTTTTTATTATACAGGGTTCACATTATAACACTACCTTAATAATTTTATCCTGTCATCAGCTTCATCTTGAACCTTAACCTCTTCTTTGCTCATATCAAGAAGCTTGGTATGTGTTTCCAAAATTGACCGTACCTGCACTTCAATCTGCATTCTTTGCCGTTTTAGTTCAGCTATATCATCATATAATTGGGATAACCTGTTATGAGATTTCTGCAAAATTTTTTCTGCTTTTACTTCCGCTTCAGCAATAATAAGTTCTGATTTTTTCAGGGCATTATCCTTGATCTGATCCAATACTTTTTGTGAATTTAACAATGCATGTTTAAAAGTATCTTCCCTGTTCTTGTATCCACTTATTTCACGGTCAAGCCTGCTGATTTTTTCGCCCAGTTCCCTGTTTTCCATATGCAAAGACTCAAAAGTGTCTGCCATCTGCTCAAGAAATGAGTCTACTTCATGGATATCAAAGCCTCTGAACCTTACTTTGAATTGTTGCTTTTGGATATCAATAGATGTAATGCTCATATTTAATCCGTTTAAAATCAATGGCTTTCATTAATATAATAGGGTTTGAGCCAGTCTCTGAAGGCTCCCCACTACAAAATTTTGTAAAAAAATAATTCCAAGAATTACAATAATAGGAGCAATATCTATACCCCCAAAATTAATGGGCAGCTTAGCCCGAATGTAGTGAAGAACAGGCTCTGTTACATTATGAATAAAACGAACAATGGGGTTGAATGGATCTGGATTAACCCATGATAAAATTGCCCTGGCTATTATTATCCACATGAAAATATTAAGGGCATAGGCGACAACAATGGCAATAGCATTACAAAAATGACCAAAAACAAACATTTTAATTATAAATCCTTCCGTTAAATAACCTTATCAATACTCACAAAATATTTTTTTAAGTTGACTATTGTTTAATAATTAAATTACTTAATATAAGTCAAGATGTTTTGCTTATAATTTTAATTTAAAAAAAATGACTATGCGATCTAAAAAAAATCCATGGGTTCCATATGTAATCCCTTTTGCGGTCTTTATGCTGTTAACTGCGCCGGTTAAGTATGTTTCGTCATACGCCCACTTTTTTTATATTGCTAAAACTTTTATAGTTGGAGGGCTGCTTTTATTCTGGTACAGAGAATATATAGCAGATATCACCCTGAGATTGAGTTTTTACGAGGTGTTGATTTCCCTGTTATCCGGTCTTCTGGTTCTGGTTATATGGGTTGCTCCGGAAAAATATCTGTTTCAGTCTGGAAGCCATACAGGTTTTAATCCCTATTCTTTTGGCTGGTCTCCGGGTGCCACAGCAGGATTAATAGCTGTTCGGATGCTGGGTGCCGCAATAGTTGTTCCGGTAATGGAAGAACTGTTTTGGCGTTCTTTTATATTACGCTATATTATTAATCCTGATTTTCGTAAAGTCCCCCTCGGCACATTCACATGGGGTTCATTTTTAATAGTGATTATTCTGTTCGGGTTTGAACATTATCGCATAGTTCAGGGGATTGCAGCGGGAATTATTTATACATTACTGGTAATCCGCCAGAAAAATCTCATGGGCCCTATTCTTGCCCATGGTATCACCAATCTTGGATTGGGAATATATGTTTTATTAACAAAAGGGTGGGCTTTTTGGTAATAATCAGCGTCTCCCAGGAGGCTGTCCGAAAATGCCCTTTTTCCCAAACTCTGCGTTATGCTCAAAAAATTATCCTCGAAATATCAACTATATGTCTGCGGTAATTTTTTGAGCAAGCCTTGATTTTGAAAAAAATTGATATTCTCGGACAGCCTCCTATAAGATTATACCATCCTTTCTATCTCTTTAACTTTCTTTTGAATACGTTTTTCAGAAACAGGAAAAGGGGTTTTAAGTTCCTGGGCAAAAATAGAAACCTTGTATTCTTCGATTATCCAGAACAATTCTTCCATTGAATCTTTTTTTTCCGTTGATGTCACAGGGGAAAGACCCGCCAGAAATTTTTCCAGAATATCCGTGAAAAATTTTATTTTATCCCATTTCACACAATCCCTTTCCTGATCTACCACCCCCCGTTTAGCCCTGAGATCCAGCGTCTGAATATATCTTGGTATTTGTATCAATCTCTTTGTATTATAAAGCATTATAAAATTTTCAGGGAGAAGCCTTTCAAGCTGAAGTCTTAATTCGGCAATAAACTTTTCCATGGTTTTGTTGTTTTTATATTTTTCTTCGATTCGAAAAAAAGAAGACCTTGTTTGATAAAAGGAATCTATTATTATTGAACTTGCATTTAACAGATCACGTCCCTGGGTGAATAAACTTTTTGAAGCTGCTTTTATTAAACTGTCAAACTCCTGTCCGGTTCTGATATTTTTAAAAAGAATATCAGATAATACTTTGTTATAAAGCATTATTTGAATTTTTTTGCAGCCCCCAAAATAATCGGCCTTTTTCTTTATATTCTGCGGCAGGATCAAACTTTTTTTCAAAAACCCCAAATCCTTTGAAAGGCCGATTGATGCCAGGGCAAAGACTCCGTCTTTATGAGAATTTACGGCTTTTTCCCTGCTCTGAAAAAGACGCAAATTTACTGTTTTAGCATTATCCTTCAAATTTTTTTCAAGGCCAGGAAAAAAAGTTGTTTTTCTGTTTTTTTCCCCTTTAATAATTATAGATTCAGCAATATCGCCGAAATTCCAGGACTTAAGCCCTGTTTTTTCCATTTTCTTTTTTTCAGCCCAATGTAAAGAAGGATCTTTATTTTTTTCTTCAAAATTTTTTAAAAGAAGATTTTTGTCCTTCCCGGCCCTTATTATTTGTCCCTTTTGATCTAAAATAGCTATGCCCGCTCTTAAATGCTCAGGGATCTCTTTTTCCGGCCATGCATGGGCAGGAATGTCAATGCGGAAACGTTTGTATAAAAATTTACCCAGTTCCGTTAAAATAGAGGTTTTACACAAAGGCATCTCTTTTATGATAATATCGACTGTATCAGAAACAGGAACCAGCTGCTTTCTGTATTTTTTGGGAAGCAGCTTAATCAGGACTGTAATTTTTTCCCTGTAAAGCCCGGGCACAAGCCAGTCTATGGAGTCAGGCAAAACATCCTTGGTGAGAACAGATGGTATTTTTATGGTGAGGCCGTCATCCGATTGACCGGGATTAAATTTATATATACATTCAAATCTGTTTTCACCAATTAAAATTTTATCAGGGAACAGGGACAGTTGATCCTCATCTGGAGAATACCTGATAATCTCTTCTTCAGTCATACAAAGAAATTCATCCCCGCCTTTCTTTTTAATAAGCCTTGAAAGGGTTCTTGTATCATAAACATCACCAAGCTTCCGGCTGTAAAAGGAATATATTTCATCTTCCCCAAGGAGAATATCCCGCTTCCTCAATTTATTCTCCAGGTTCTCCATCTTTTTTATAAGTTGCCTGTTATATTCCATAAACGGAAATGTTTTTTTTACATCCATATGAACAAGAGCATTCCTTATAAATATATCCCTGGCCAATTCAGAATCTATTTTACCATACGATACAGACCTTTCGGAATCTAATATCAAGCCGTACAGACTAACCTGCTCCTGTGCCACAACTTCCCCTCTTTTTTTTTCCCAGTGGGGATTCTGGTATGTATATTTACACAAATCCTTTCCAAGTTCTTCTATCCATCCGCTTTCTATATTTGCGGTTTTCATGGCATAGAGTCTTGAGGTCTCTATCATCTCCGATGCGATTATCCATCTGCCGGACTCATTAAAAAGTACGGAACCGGGAAAAATCATTACCTCCTTATCCTTTGCCCCTTTAAAAATATTTTTCTCTTTTTTTACAGCAATATTTGAAAGAAAACCTGATAAAACAGCTTTATGTATTTGCTGGTACAAGGGGTGGGGATATTTATCGGAATCTTTTGGTTTGATCTGTGGAGCACTATACTCCTTCTCCTCTTTGCTTTTATCTTTTCCCGCAGCTTCCATAATGGATAAAAGTTGATTATGTATATCCCTCCATTCCTGCATTCTTCTAAAGGAGAGATAATTTTTTTTACAAAATTTTCTCATCTGGTTTGTTGTTTTTACTTTTTTCCATGTGTTATGGTAAACATTCCAGATATTTAAAAGAGTAATAAAATCAGAAGAAGGGGTTTTAAAAACTTCATGGCAAAGATCAGCCTCTTTTGTTTTTTGCGAAGGCCTCTGCCTTGGGTCCTGTATACTTAAAGCAGCCGCAATAATTGCTATTTCACCCACACATCCTAATTTGTCTGCCTCCATGAGTATTCTTGCAAGCCTTGGATCCACAGGCATCTTTGCCATTAATCGGCCGGTTTTTGTCAGATAATATCTGCTAAGGAGACCCTTTTCCCCTTTTTTTTCCCTGTTTCCTTTTCTCTCTTTTACGGCAATGGCATTTAATTCTGCAAGAAGATTAATTCCGTCTGTTATACTTTTTTTATGTGGTGCGTCGATGAATGGAAAATGGAGAATATCACCAAGCTTTAATGCCATCATCCTTAAAATAACCTCTGCCAGGTTTGCCCTTAATATTTCAGGAGAGGTGTAAAGGGGACGGCTGTTAAAGTCTTCTTCGGAAAAAAGGCGGATACAGACTCCGTTTTCCACCCGCCCGCAGCGCCCTTTTCTCTGATCAGCACTACTTTTTGAAATAGCCTCCACAGGGATGGAAGTTATCCTCAATCGGGGGGAATAACGTGAAATCCGGGCAAGCCCTGTATCAATTACATATTTTATCCCAGGTATGGTGAGTGATGTTTCAGCCACATTTGTAGCAACAATTATTTTTCGATTTCCGGCGGGTTTAAAAGTTTTCGCCTGCTCGAATGCAGGCATTCTGGCAAAAAGAGGAAAAACAGAAACTTTTTTATAATACCTCCCCTCTATTGCCTCGCATGTTTCACGGATATCCTGCTCTGTGGGCATAAAAATAAGAATATCACCGTAACCGGATTTTCCATGGAGACTATCCACCGCACGAACAGCCAATTCAACATGGTCAGTTTCATCCTCATTTTTATCAGGAACATTATCAGTAAAATATCGGGTTTCCACAGGGAACATCCGGCCTGATACCTCTATTACCGGAGCACCGTCAAAAGCCCTGGAAAATTTTTCGGTATCAATGGTTGCCGAAGTTATAATAATATTAAGATCTTTTCTTTTCCCAAGGAGTGATTTTAAAAAACCAAGGATAAAATCTATATTAAGACTTCTTTCATGGGCTTCATCTACGATAATTGTATCATATTGCCTTAAAAACCTGTCAGAAATGGTTTCTGCAAGCAAGACTCCGTCTGTCATTATTTTTATCAAAGTCTTTTTAGAGGTTTTATCATGAAACCTTATTTTATATCCCACAAGCCCTGCTGTATCTTCACCCATTTCGTATGCAATACGTTTTGCCACTGTTATGGCTGCTATTCTCCTGGGCTGGGTACACCCGATTATGCCACAGGTTCCACGCCCCGCTGCAATACAAAATTTGGGTATCTGGGTTGTTTTACCAGAACCTGTTTCACCGGATATAATTACTACACGGTTTTTTTTTATGGCGTCAATTATTTGATCTTTTTTTGCTGTTATGGGAAGGGCGGGATCAAAATTTAGATTGGGTATATTTTTTATATTATTATCTTTTTTTTCAGATTTTAAATACTTGGACATTATACTTTTATTAAAAATTACTATTTTGAAACTTTTTATAAATTTGTAAGGAGGAAACAGCTGTCAGATAGGTAATGCCTGCAATAATTATTATTGTGGGGCTGCTTGAAAGGTTGTGGGTATAACTAAACGCAAGACCCAGGCAGTTGAAAACCATACATAAAAGAATTGAAAGTACCATCATATGCCACAACCTTTTTGTAAAAAGACCGGCAATTGCAACAGGGAGGGTTAAAAGCGCAATAACCATAACAATTCCCACAGCACGAACAAGAAAAACCACTGTTAAGGCGGTGAGGGACAAAAGAAGAATATAATAAGCTCCGGTGTTTAGTCCGCGCAAACAGGCAAATTCGTCATCAAAGCATACAGCCAGAAGCTTGTTGTAAAAAATGGCAGTGATTGTAACCACAAAAACGACAAGACCAAGAACCAGCCAGAGATCACTATTCGACAATAGAAGAATATCCCCAAAAAGATAGCTTGTAATATCAAAATACCCCGGTGTTAAATCGATAAAGATAAGGCCGGTTGCCATTCCCACCGCCCAGAGAGCCCCTATTACCGTATCTTCACGCTGTTTTGCATGGATACTGACGATTCCGATGATAAATGCAGCCAAAAGTGCCGATATCACAGCACCGAGCATGGGAGTGAACCAGAGAATATCAAATTTATGCCGTAAAAAAAGAGCCGCCCCTATTCCCCCGAGTACACAGTGAGAAATTGATCCTGCAATATAACTGATTTTCCGTGTTATTATATATGTCCCCACTATTCCAAAGGGGATGCTTGCAAAAATTCCTATTAAAAAGGCAAGACGCAGAAAATTATTATAGGGATCAAGCAGGGCTGTAATAAATTCAGTCATATATATGCCCTTTTTCGCTGCACCGGTGATCATGACGAACCATCCGCAGGTCTGCTCCGTAAATATCTTTCACAAGGGCCCCGTTTATTTCACTTGTGGGATGCACAAGAACACGGCGGTTAACGCATATTACACTCTTTACTACCTGAGAAACAAATCCAAGATCGTGTGTTACAACAAGAATAGTCATCTTTTTGTTCAGTTCCACAAGAAGAGAAAAAATAGTCTCTTCAATTTCAGGGTCTATATTTGCCGTGGGTTCATCAAGGAGAAGAATATCAGGGTCTGAACAAAGGGCTCTGGCTATTAGAACGCGCTGCCGCTGCCCCCCTGAAAGCCGGCTGAACATTCTGTTTGACAGATCTGAAATGTTCACCTGGCAAAGGGCGGACCCGGCCGCTTTAATGTCCTCTTTTGAATACCTGAATCGAGAATTAAGACCCAGCCGCCCCATGAGAACAACATCCATCACAGTAACGGGAAAATCTATATCAAGATGGGCATATTGGGGCATATAGCCCATGCGGAGTCTCGATTTTTTAGGATTTTTACCCAGCACATACACCCTGCCTGAATCAGGCTTTAACAGACCCAGGATCAGTTTTAACATGGTGGTTTTCCCCCCCCCGTTGGGGCCGACAATACTTGCGAAATCACCAAACCTGATCTTTAAATTTACATTTTCCAAAACAGGTTCCCTTCCATAGGAATAGGTGACATTGTCGAAAAATAGAGCATATTCATCAGAAAAAGTCATTCACCCCCTTTCGCCCGGGGAGATGGATCGGTTTATTTCCTTTGTTTGCATAAAAGCAAAACCGCCATCCAAATATCAGCAAAATAGTGGGCATAGTCATTATCCTTTTAGTACATAAGGAACGAAAATTTTATAAGTTGAACGAAATAGCTTGTCTTTTGGCCCATCTA
>CAZNFB010000049.1:4512-13110 GCA_964572105.1 uncultured Desulfobacteraceae bacterium | reverse complement strand
CGTAGGGGCGGATTCCATATCCGCCCTGTCCGTAGGGGCGGATTCCATATCCGCCAAAGATACAGGGGCAGAAATGGATTCTGCCCCTACCCCAGCCATACCCAAAGGGCATGAAATTTTCTTTTCATAAATTGTTGCTTTCTTATTAATGCTGCAATATATGTTAAAAAACACTCTTGGTTCTTCTTTAATTGATCATACTTACGTTAATTGTCAATGTAATTCATAGCCTTTCAAGGCATAACAAGGAGATGAAAAGAAAATGACAGCATTAACAGAAACAATGGATCAGGCAATAAAAGTCATGGGTGACAGAGAGGGGAAATACCTTACCTTTTCTCTTGCTAAAGAGGAGTATGGTATAAGTATCCTCAAGATTAGAGAGATCATCGGAATGATGGACATCACGGGGGTGCCCCAGACCCCCGCCTTTGTTAAAGGGGTGATTAATCTTCGGGGTAAGGTGATTCCTGTAATCGATTTAAGGGTTCGGTTTAAAATTGAGGCCATGGATTACACAGATCGAACATGTATTATTGTAGTTGAAATCGAAGGGGGTGCTGAAATTATTCAGATCGGCATTGTGGTCGATTCAGTATCAGAAGTACTGAATATTAAAGGGGAAGACATAGAACAGACCCCCACCTTCGGCGTAAAACTGAACACGGATTATATTTTAGGAATGGCCAAAATGGAAGGCCGTGTAAAAATTCTTCTTGATATTGACCAGGTGCTGAGTATCGAAGAGATTTCAATCCTTGAAAATGCGGCATAGCCGGCCGCTTTTTATATACCAGGCTGCCAGGTGTTATTAAAGCGAACGTAAAATTAATCTAACTATTCAGCTAATACGTACGGCAACAGGTATAACCTGATTAAACCAAAATAATTTAATGAAACCATACAGGGAGAATTCAAAATGAAAAATATGACGCTGGGAGCAAAAATAGCGTTGGGTTTTGGGATCCTGATTGTAATCTTGAGTATTTTGGGTAGCATTGGAGTTTTTAATATGAAGAAATCCAGCAGCCAGACCACTATTCTTGCCGGTGAATATGTCCCCGAAGTGATCATGGCTGTTGATCTGCGCGGAGCAGCAAATCGGATGATGTATGAGATGCGGGGATACGGTTTTACAGAAGAAGAAAAATTCCTTGAAAATGCTAAAAAGGAACTGCTGCTTGTTGAAAAAGCTATTAAGACAGGCCGTGAGCTTGAAAAAAATGCAAAGCATTTAAAAAAGTTAAGAGGTCAGCTTGATCTTGCAACCGAGGCAGTTACTGAATATAGAGATCTGTCTCTGGAGACAGCAGCTATTAACGCTAAAATAGCGGCAAACAGAAAAATACTTGACAAATCAGCGGCAAAATACATGGAGAATTGCAATACCTTTTTAGCAGGCCAGAACAAGGCTTTGAAAAAAGATCTCCAGGAACGACAGGATAAAATAAAGCTTGTTAGCCTCCTTGTTTCCCTGGGCTCTGAGGCACGGGTATCTAATTTTAAATCCCAGGCTCTTAAGAACTACGGTCTCATGGAAAATGCTATTGGCAAAATGGATGATACTGCCCCTGTATTGGGGGACCTTCGGCAAATCACCCATACTGAATATGATATCAGACGCATAAATGATATTAAAAAAGCAGCAAAAGGGTATCAAGAGTCCATGGGTGGCTTTCTTGCAGAATCGAGAAAAGGGGGTTCAGCACGTAAATCTATTTTGAATAAATATCGGAAAGAAATGGATAAAAATGCTGGTATTTATGTAAAAAACTGTGGTGATTTTCTTGAGGATCAGCAGAAAAAACTAACCATAGATATGACAGAACGAAACGCCAAGATTACCATAATAAACGATGTTATTGACATTTGTAATGCCAGCAGGATCGGGGCTTTTAAATCCCAGGCTTTGCGTGATCCTGACATAATGGATGATGCAATAAAAAATCTGGGGAAAACCTATGCATTGTTTGATAAGCTTATGAATATTACCCGCCTTCCTGCTGATATTCAAAAAATTAACAATATCAAAGAAGCCGGTACTGCTTATAAAACAGCAATGAGCGAGTTTTTAAGAAACTGGAATATCCTCCAGGAGCTTGGTAAAAAACGTGGTGCTGCAGGTCAAAAAGTCATAAATGCCTGTAAAACCATGGTCGGAGCAGGCATGACCGCCACTGACAAAATAGCCACGGAAACCGCATCCTCTCTTTCCAGTGCTTCAGCAATTATGATTGCAGGCCTGATTGCAGCAATTCTTATTGGTATTATTGTTGCTGTTTTTATTATAAAAAATATAACCTCTGCCATTACCCGTATAATTGAGGGGCTCACAGAAGGTTCAAGCCAGGTGGCTTCAGCTTCCAGCCAGGTGGCTTCTGCCAGCCAGTCCCTGGCAGAAGGTGCCTCTGAGCAGGCAGCTAGCATTGAGGAGACATCATCTTCTTTAGAAGAGATGTCATCCATGACCAAACAGAATGCAGATAATGCCGGACAGGCAGATTCTTTAATGAAAGAGACAATCCAGGTGGTGCAATGCGCCAATGAATCCATGGCAGATCTCACCACAGCCATGGAAACCATTTCCCAGGCCAGCGAAGAGACCCAGAAGGTAGTGAAAACCATTGATGAGATAGCATTTCAAACCAACCTCCTTGCTTTAAATGCTGCTGTTGAAGCAGCACGGGCAGGTGAAGCCGGTGCCGGGTTTGCAGTGGTGGCCGAGGAGGTGAGAAATCTTGCCCTTCGGTCTGCAGAGGCAGCCAAAAATACAGCAGTATTAATTGAAGGGACCGTAAAAAAAGTTGGGTCAGGCTCTGAACTAGTAGAAAAAACCAATGCTGAATTTTCAAAAGTTGAACAAAGCAGCTCAAAGGTGGGTGAACTTGTGGGTGAAATTTCAGCGGCTTCCAATGAACAGTCCCAGGGAATCGGGCAGGTGAACATAGCAGTAACCGAGATGGATAAGGTTGTCCAGCAAAACGCAGCCAGCGCTGAAGAATCAGCCAGCGCTTCTGAAGAGTTAAATGCCCAGGCAGAACAGATGAAAAGCATAGTTAATGACCTGGCGATGATGGTAGGTGGATCAGGAAAAGCCAAGTCGGAAACCAGAAGATCAGCAACGCATTTGGTCAAAGCACGAGAAGCCTCTCCTGCTAAAACCAAAACAAACAACATGGCAATCCCCCTTCAAAAAGCAAAGGAGATAACCCCTGCGCAAGTAATCCCCATGGATGATGATGATTTTAAAGATTTTTAATAACTAAATTTTAAACAGGCAGAGAGCAGAAATTATCTGCTCTCTGCAATCAGCACAGCATCTCTTTTTCCATGGCCCCCTTTAAGCGCTCAAACTCATTTTCCAATTCCGAAACCGCCTCTTTTATGGTATTTAAATCTCCAACTCCACCGGCTTTTTCCATACAAAAGGCAACTTCGCGTAACAGAACACCCCCCACACTATCGCTTGCCCCCTTAATTGTATGGGCCTGGCGTATCAGCACTTCCATATTTTCAGTTTCAATATTCTCTTTTAAAATCCTGATTTGATCCGGGATGTCACCTAAAAAGCCCTTACATACTATTTGTGCCATTTTTTTCTCATTATCCAGACGTTCCATCAGTCCGGTTACATCAAACAAGGGGGCGTCCTGAATTTTGGATTGTGAAATTTGAGTATTATTTATTTCCAGACTCCCTGATTTCTTAATATTTGTTTTCAAAAACCATTTATCAAGTACACTAAGAACTATCTTCGGAATAATCGGTTTGGGAATATAATCATCCATTCCCGCATCCATGCAGGTTTCACGGTCCCCTTTCATGGCATTTGCTGTCATGGCAACAATGGGAATATGTTCTAATCGGGATAAATATTTAAAAAGAAAAACTGAAGAGTCCGGCCTCCCCTTGAGCTTTAGGGTTTGAGCTTTTTGCTCCTCTTCCCGTATTATCAGGGTTGCTTCAATTCCACCCATTACAGGCATTTGCAAATCCATAAGCACAAGGTCATAATCTGTTTTTTTAAGAAATTCAAGAGCTTCCTCCCCGTTAACAGCAAAATCTAAACTGTATCCGAGTTTTTCTAATATTGCCTCTGCCACAATCCGGTTTGTAGTATTATCCTCCACAAGGAGCAAACGTATTTTTGCTTTTCTGCTTTCACTTATTGAGTGACGGGTAATCAGAGAGAGCTCTTTTGCCATGTCAGCTTTGGTGGAAATCCCCATAACCTGTCCCAGGCAGTCATAAAAATCTGCTTCCCGCAGAGGTTTCGTAAGAAAAGCAGCAAAGCCTTCAGACTTGAATCGTACTGCATCACCCCGATTAGCCATGGAGGTTAGAAGTACAAGGTGGGTGTTTTTTAGTTTTTCATCACTTTTTATCGCTTTTCCAACGGCCAAACCATCCATCTGCGGCATTTGCATATCCAGTATGACTATATCAAAGGGGGTCCCTTTATTACAGGCTTCATATAGCATATCAAGCCCATCAGTTCCACTTTGGGCAAGAGCATGTTCAATATTCCGAAAAGAGAGCATCCCTTTTACCACTTCACGATTTGTTTTATTGTCGTCTATAAAAAGAATATTTGCTTTACTTAAATCACCTATTTTCAAGGGTTCCTGTTTTTTATCCGATTTCTTTAAGTTCACTGTAAACCAGAAGGTTGAGCCTTTCCCGTATTCACTATCCACACCAATCTCACCGTCTAATAGTAATAGTAATTGTTTTGATATGGCAAGCCCCAGGCCGGTTCCGCCATATTCCCTGGTTGTGGAACTATCTGCCTGGGTAAATTTATCAAAAAGCTTACTCTGTTTTTCCTTTAATATACCAATTCCTGTATCACGAACAGCAAAATAAAGCCTGCAGGAAGCCTCTGATTCCTCTTCCAGGCGGCATAAAACTGCGACCTCACCTTTTTGCGTAAATTTTACAGCATTTCCTGTTAAATTAGTCAGGATTTGCTTGAGCCTTCCGGGGTCTCCCATGACAAAGCTCGGCACATCAGGTTCTGTGAAGCTAATAAATTCAAGACCTTTTTCTTCTGCACGAAATACCATTGCGGCAGCAAAATCGTCCATCAGGGTTCTTACGTCAAAATCAATCTCTTCTATATCCAGCTTACCGGCTTCGATTTTTGAAAAATCAAGAATATCATCAATCAGTAATAAAAGTGATTCTCCGCTCTCTTCTATTCTCTTTGCATATTGACGCTGTGTATCATCAAGGTCTGTGTCGAGAAGCAATCCTGTCAGGCCGATCACACCATTCATGGGGGTTCTGATCTCATGGCTCATATTGGCCAGAAAATCACCCTTAGCCTCACTGGCGATTTTTGCTTTTTCTGCCATTTCATTGGATCTTTTAGTTTCACGCTCCAGTTGTTTGTTGGCCTCCAGGATTTTTTCCTCAGCAAGCTTGCGGTCGGTGATATCCATGGCCATTACAACAAGGCCGACAATATCCCCCTTACTGTCACATATCCCACGTTTATTTATTTCCACCCACAAGATATTCCCTTTTTTATCTATAACGCAGGTTTCATGATTAATTAACCCCAGACCTGTTCTGATTATTTTTGCATCGTCTCTATGGTGGACTTCTGCCTCCTCTTTTGGGAAAAAATCAAAAGCATTTTTACCTATCATCTCCTCGGGTGTGACTCCAAGCATGTCGGCGAAAGCCTTGTTTGCCGCGATATAATCCAGCCTGAAATTTTTAAAACAGATAAAGGCAGGGACAGCAGAGAGGAGAATTTTCATATTTACGCCAGCAGCTTTCAACTCAGCCTGCTGATTTAAAATGCTTATGTCTGTGCGCCCCAGCAGGTTAAAAATAAATAAAAGAAGCAGGCTCAGCAGTATTATTGTGCCTGAGCCTATGCTGATTAACAGCCGCTGCGCCCCCCTTTTTATTTCGGTAATATTATTCATGACAACCATGTCACCCACGGCTACTCCCCCTGCATCAGACAAGGGTGTGGTGAAAAAATGCCAGGTCTTACCGTCGGATGACTTTATAACCGACGAAGTATTGTGAACATGGCTGGAGCCATTGATAAAAGTCTCGATTTGTCCAGGGAGACAAAGGAGTGTCGAATAAATCAGCACTTCTTCAGTATAGCGGTTCCAGTTACCTTCACGGCCAAGCATTTTCATCCCTGATTCCCATTTTTCCTGTTTAAGAAATTTTTTTTTAATGACCACTGCCAGTTCAACATTTAAATACTGGTGAATATTTTCCAGAATATCCTCAATCTCCTTGCCCAGTTCAAGATAACCGATGAGGGTTCCATTATCAAAAATCGGGCTTACTGTTCTTAGGGTAAAGGTACCCAAAGGCCCCAGTTCAATGCCCCAGGCAGCTTTGCCGATCATCTCGGCCTCAAGGGTGGAGAAACGGTTGACAGTGTCGCCATACATTTTTGCGCTATGGATACGCAGAATGTTTACACGGTCGGGACTTTGAAAATAAAAATGAGTAATACCGTATGTAGCGTGGAGTTGAGTAAAAAGAGGGTTATAAGCAGCCAGCAGACCCTGCCGGTCACGGGCTTTTAGCATTCTTTGCAATTCCCTGTTTTTTAAAAGTACTCCCTGAATCGTTATCATTGCCCTGGATTGTTCCCCAAGTAGCCGGGAAAAGGCTCCTGAAGCCTCATTCATAAGCAGTCGGCTGGATTCATTTAATCTGTTGCGCTGCTGAATCATAATAATAAATCCGAAACCTGAAACCAGAATCATCATTATTAAAAACAGCGGAACCATCAGGCGGCGCTGAATCGGTTTAGCAACCTCCTTTGGCTGTGATGAGCTTTTATTATTCATAAAATCACATGATTTATGGCTGTTCACTCAATGTCCAGTAAATATCAATGACGTGCAAGACATCTGTAAACGACCTGGGGTCAGCAGGCTTAATAATATATCCGGCTATACCCAGACCAAAACTTTCAAGCTTATCCTGCTCCTCTTTTGACGATGTAAAGACCACAACCGGCAACAATTTAAGACGGGCATCCTGTTTAATAATTTTTAAAAATTCCAGCCCGTTCATCCTGGGCATATTAATATCCAAAAGAATAAGGCACGGTCTTTTAAAGGCAGCATTATTTAAATATTTAACACCTTCTTCGCCATTTCCACAGACTACAAGGGGGTTGATTATTTTAAGTTTTTTCAATGCCCGCTTAATACTCATCACATCAATTTGATCATCTTCAAGGAGTAATATCGGATTATTATTTTTCATTTTACCTTTTCTCTTTTTTAGGTATTGTAAAAAAAAACCTGCTCCCCTCACCTGCTGCAGATTCCAGCCATATCTCTCCACCCCACTTGTTAATTATTTTTTGTATAAGGGCAAGGCCGATCCCTGTGCTGTCGGTTTCATCCTTCGATTTTAATGTCTGAAATATTTTAAACACCTTTTTCTGATATTTTTCCTCTATTCCAGGGCCGTTATCTCTCATACAAAATTGCCAGACAGTCTCCTTTTCAATGCAGCTGACATTAATCTCTCCTTTTTCTTTATCCATATATTTTACGGCATTATCAATAAAATTTTGAAAAACCTGGAACAGCAAGATCTTTTCACACTTAATAACCGGCAGAACACCCTTAACCTTAAATGTAATAAATTCCGGAATAACAACCAGGTCAGCCGCCTCTTTAATCAGTATGTTTAAATCCACCGGCGCAGAAAGCTCTTTAATAAGTCCAATTCTGGAGTATTGCAAAATCCCCTCAATCATATCGTGCATCTGCCTTGCACGTTTTTGAAGCAAATCAAGAAGTTCACAACCCTCTTTATCTATCTGATCATTATAATCATCAGCCAGCCAAATGGACAACTGCATAATTCCACGCAACGGGGCTTTTAAATCATGGGAAACTGCATAGGCAAAAGTTTTAAGTTCTTCATTTACCCTGCCAATCTCTTTTGTCCGTTCTTTTACCAAGGTTTCCAGGTGATCACGGTGCATAATCAATTCATCTTCGGCCTGCTTTCGGCTGGTAATGTCAAAGGCTGATGGGACAATATATGAAATTTTACCTGATTTGTCATATAGCGGCTTCATCCCGAAATCAATTATAATAAAATTATCTTCACCCATACGCACCTTATACTCGCGCCGAATGGATATACCCTGAGCTGTTTTTTTAATGTCACTGCGCAGCTGCTTTTTGATCGATTCCGAATAAGACCACCAGTAAGTTTCTTCATAGGGCTTCCCCAGCACATCTTCAAGTTTTAATTTAGCCCCCTCAAGGCCGATGCTGTTGGCAAATACCACCCGGCCGTCAGGGGTAAGGAGACCGACAAGGATAATAATACCATCCATTATTGTTCGTAACTGCTCCTCACTCTCCCTTATTCGCCCTTCCGCCTTTTTCATCTCTTTAATGAGCCCGGCATTTTTCAAGGCAACGGCAGCCTGCGCTGTTAACAGGCCGGTGAGCTCCACCTGTTCATTGGAAAAAACAGATTTTATAAGGCTGTTTTCCAGATAGAGCACACCCATAACCTGTTTCTGAATTATAATAGGAATACAAAGCACAGAACGTAAATTTTCTTTTTGCACAACTTCAT
>CAZNFB010000049.1:0-4412 GCA_964572105.1 uncultured Desulfobacteraceae bacterium | reverse complement strand
ATTATAATAGGAATACAAAGCACAGAACGTAAATTTTCTTTTTGCACAACTTCATCTGAAATAAAATCTCCATCTGCACCCGCATCATTTAAAAGAAGCATTTTCTTTGTACGAAATACATAACGGGCAATTCCCATGCTTAATTTACTGGTGAAAAATTCCGGGTCCCCCTTAAATTTCAAAATAATATCTTCTTCTTTAATACCCGACACATGGGGGACTAAACTCTCTTTTTCGGCAATCAGCAAATAGCCTGTTTTGGCCCCCAGCCTTGCCATAACAGATTCCATAATTATTTTAAGAAGTTTATTAAAATCGAGTTCACCTGTAATGGCTTTTACCGAATTAAGGAGGTAACTATAGTCGAATGTTTTATCTAATGTCTGTTCCTGATCAGTCTTTGTTTTTTGTTCTTTGTTGAGCAGGACTTTGCCTGATGGCAACAGACCGGGCTTATCCAGCCGCACCGCCTTATTTAGTGCACCACACTCCTGATACAGCAAAGTTGCAGTATTTCGATAATGTGCGGCTGAAAAATGATTTTCTTTTTCCAGATAATTCCCCAACCGCTCATTTAAAAAGGCTTCCAAAAACAGGTATTCTTCTTTATGGGCAAGATCAATGGCATCCATATAAGCAATCCGGATCTGTTTTAAATCCTTTTGCAAAGCCATAGTCTCTGCATGCATGAGAGCAAGATAGGGCCTTAATATGGGGCCGTGGAGAGCCCAGCTTGTAACTTTTTTCAGACAATCATCTCTGCTGCTTTTCTTTCCTGTTTGCAAATCAATAAGATATTGAAACACATACCAAAGACGAAAAACAATTGTGTTTGTGATACCGGCAAGATAGGTTTCTCCCTCATCTAAATTTTGCTCTGCCTGGGAATACTGATGATTGTAATAGGCGACAATCCCTTTGAAAATAAAATAGCAGCCCAGTGAAATTTCGTGCTCCTGTTTTTTCCAGAAACTTAGCCTGACTGCAACATGGGACTCATCAAAATCTGTTGAGCCTGATTCCCACAAAGGTTCCAGAGTCATTTGCAGCGCTTCTGCCACACCTGAAGATATTAACAGATTAAATTGCCTGCTGAAACCTGCCAGAGCTTCAATCTGATTTTTCAACTGATTTAAATTTTTACCCTGAACAAACTCATACCAAAGCAAAGAACAGCGTACCTTACCTGCATACGCTATTTCACCGCACCTCATGGCACTATCCACAGTATTCCGGCTAAATTGCAGCAAGGCGGTAGTTGAGTGTTTTAAATGCAGCAAAAACCAATTTGAGGCCACCATGGCTCTGACTGAGCCAAAACTGTTCGGAAAACGTTCAATCATCTTTAACATTGTATCTTCATAAGAAGCAGCCTGCTGATCCTCACCCTGCATTTGAAAGTAAAAAGCAATTATGCTCAATGCAAAACTGATAAAATCACTTACCCCTTTATCCATGCCCACTTTTACCATACGCAGAGCCAATAGCGTAAACAGAGAAATTTGTCCTGACAGATAAGAGCATGTCAATATTTCAGAATATAAAGAAAGTTTCAGGGCACCTCTCTCCTCCTTAATAATAGAAGCATTAAGAATTTCCCGACAGATATCGCAATTGTTTTCATAAAATTCTTCACCAAAAGAAGATAACTCCATTTGTATTTCATTTTCAGACGCAGGGAGAATTTCACCAATCAGTCCCAGCCCCCTTCTTGCAGATTCCATACTGCGTAACAGCTCCCCAAAGGATGCATAGGCAACGGTCTGTTCATACAAACATTCTGCCCTGTCCAGATCACTTTGCGCATGGGCCAGTGCTGTTTTAACAATCTCTTCGGACCGGCTCTGATCACCATTTATAAGTGCAGCACGGGCAAGTTTTTTATAAAGAATAAACATAAAGTCATAATCGGTTTGCCACATATTGTCAGAACATAATTTTGCGCTTTGGCTGAAATAATGGTCACAGGCGTCCAATGCCAACGCATCCATGGCAGCCGTCCCTGCCTGATAATTAAATTGCGCCTCTTCATATAACTCAGCCTCACCTGCATCATCCCTGTGACCTGCATTAAGATGCTCCACCAGGGAAAATAGCCGGGGAACAGATACCCCTGTGTTCTCTTTTTGATTCTCCTCTTTTTGCAGCTGATCAATAAAAACACGGGCAATTTTCCTGTGGCAACGCCGCTTTTGTTCATCATCTAAAAAATCGGCTGCTGCAGCCTGTATCTGATCGTGGGTAAAAAAGATGTTAGATTTGTCCTGGAGCAAAATCCGCTGTGCAAACAGCCCGGAAAACAATGCATAAAGCTTTTGCAAAGACATCTGTGCCGCCAGTGCCAGATCTTTCGCCTCAAAACGTACGCCTAACATGGCTGCAATGGAAAGGAGATTTGTTACATTAACTGGGAAATGCTTTAATTTATCATAAAACAGCGCTTTGGCACTGGACGGCAGGTGAAGATCGGCTAAATTAGCAGCATTCCAGCTCCAGTCCCCCTCTTCGGATAAAAACAGCCGTTTATTGCTGTGCAGCCAGCGCAAACTTTCATTAACAAACAAAGGATTTCCCGCAGAAACCGGATATATGATATCCGTCAATCCCCTGGTGCGTAATATGCTGGTATTTAAAATAAACGCAATCATCTCATTGACTGAGTGCTGCTCCAGGGAATCAATATGGAGTTTAACCAGGGGCAAAGAAGAGGCTTTAATTCGGTTTTCCATTTGAACAACCCGGTGATCTTCATCCACCTCATTATTACGATATGCTCCGATAATAAAGAGATGGGGAAAGTCCTGGGGACGGGAAATAATCAGATTCAGCAGGTCAAAGGTTGCATGATCACACCACTGCATATCATCAATAAAGAATACCAGGGGATGTTGGGCAGAAGCAAAACAGGCAATAAACTGACAGGACAAATTATTAAAACGATTTTGTGCTTCCACCGGCGGAAGGGGGGGGACATCCGGCTGCTCACCAATTAAATGCACAAGTTCCGGTATCAGATCCACCATAAGCCGGCCATTTGCCCCTGCTGCACCAAGTATCTGTTTCCTCCAGTACTCTATTCTTTTAAAATCTTCTGTTAAAAGCTGCCGTATTAATCGGGTAAAAGCCTCTATCATTGTTGCGTAGGGCAGGTGTTTGCTATACTGATTAAACTTGCCGGAAGTGTAATACCCCCTTTGCCCCGCAATGGGCCGTTCAAGTTCCTGAATCAAACGGGTTTTACCCATGCCTGATAAACCGGAAATCATGGCTATCCCCAATTTACCGGTACATACGCGTTGGTATTCATCCAAAAGCCTGTTTTTCTCTTGCTCCCGCCCCACCATTATTGAAGGGATGGAGATCTGATAGCAAAAATCTTTTTGTTTTAAAACAAAAGCAGAAACTTCCGGTACTAAAGTATCTTTTTCTGTTTTTTGCCATGAATACAAGCAGGTTTGCAGATCGGCTTTTAGACCTTTTGCACTCTGGTATCGTCTTTCAGGAACCTTCTCCAGTAAAGTTGCAATAATATCGCTGATAATTTTTGGACAATCATGGTTAAATTCTGATACAGGCGCAGGGACTTCTGCAAGATGAGAATGAATAACACTTAGAGAGTCATCAGAGAAAAAAGGTGGGCCGCCTGTTGCGCACTCATATAAAATTATACCCAGTGCATACAGATCACTAGAGTAATCCGCATAAAACCGGATTCTCCCTGTCTGTTCAGGGGCAAGATAAGGCAAAGTCCCGCGCCTGTATTGATTATCCTGACCAAACCTGCTAAACTGGCTGCTGGCAGAAATTCTTATATCATCAACCAGCCGAATGCGGACAGGATTCTCCTGAATCAGAATATTCCCCGGCTTAACCCCTTTATGAATCAATGCTGCCCCGTGGCGAACCGCCAGACAATCTGCCAGTGCAATACCAATTTCAAGCAATGTGACCATATCAATTTTTTTGCGTTCTTCCAGCCATTTAGAAAGAATCCGGCCATTATAATAAGGAGATATCAGCAGCAGCGCTCCATCATTATCGATCTGCAGGTCAGGCACAATCACTTGTCTGATATTTAACTTTAAAAGATATGCCCGCTGGTGCTCAATATGTTCGGCAATACCCTCTGAAACAAATTCAGGACGTATTTTTTTTACAACAACAGATTTAGCCCTGCTTTCATCTTTGGCTAAAAACACCTCTGCTGCCGGACTTTCACCCAGTTTTTGAGTTATTGTTATTCTGCTTTTCCCCAACATACTTATCATGGCATGGCACCCCTGATATTTATTGTTGCGTCAATGTGGGTAAGACCTCTCCCCCTTGCTTATCTTGTCTTGAATAAGCAGAGATGATAAAAAAAACTGTTCACATTCCATGGTAATTTAAAGCCCTTTCTAATTCATAAAATG
>CAZNFB010000048.1:10431-13341 GCA_964572105.1 uncultured Desulfobacteraceae bacterium | reverse complement strand
CCAAAATCCTGCGCTATTTCTGCTCAACTTATTTCATCTCCGTTCCTTAGAATCTCTGATCATTTTTTTCAATGTTTGAACCCTGGTTACCATATCCCTGGCCCTGGTTATGCCGGTGACCATGGCAACACGCTGTGCTCCGGCCGCAAGCACAAGATGGATATTTTCCTCATTAATTCCCCCCATTGTGGTAAAGGGAGTTTTAAGCTTTTCACCAATTTTTGAAATTGCACCTGGGCCGACAAAGCTGCTTGCATCTTTTTTTGTTTTTGTTGGAAAAACAGGGCCTATATTAATATAATCGGCTCCATCTTTTTCAGCCTGCAAAGCCTCTTGAAGATTATGGCTTGAAGCGCCTATAATAAGATCAGCCGTTATTTTTCGGGCTGCACTCACAGGAAGGTCGTCCTGGCCCAAATGAACTCCGTCGGCCTGAACAGCCAATGCAATGTCCATATGATCATTAATAATCAACAGGGCATCTTTTAAAATTGTACGTTTTTTAAATTCAATGGCAAGATCGTATATCTCTTTTTTTGACCAGTCCTTCTCCCTGAGCTGAATAATTTTAGCACCTCCTGCAAGGACAGCATCCAATACCTCAAGATTTGTCCGTCCTTCGGAAAGTTCCTGGCATGTAACCGGGTATATATCAATTTTTTTAAATTTTTCCAGGCGCTCTTCTTTAATCATCCCCCCCCCACAATTCTCACCAGCTCAAGAATATCCCCATCTTTTATAATTATCTGCTGAACCATGGACTCATAAACAATTTCCCTGTTTAATTCAACAGCAGTACCCTTAAGGGAAATACCCTCAAGTTCAAGAAGGGAGGCAAGAGTCATCTTTTTTTCTATTTTTTTTTCTTTGCCGTTTATTTGTATTTTAATTTCCATTTTAATCTGCCTTAAGGAATGCTGCATCCCAATCCTTCCACACAGGTTCATAGCCCAGGGAAAAAATAGCTGCAGCAACATCTTTGGCTGTTCTGTCGTCACTTATCTGAAACTGTCCTTCTGCTTCATCTGTTAGTAAGTAACCCCCTGGCGCTGTTTTGCTCCCGGCACTCATATGGGTAATACCCAAAGGGATTAGATTATTCCGTAAATTTTGAGATTCACGGGTCGACAAAACTATCCCTGCATCCTGCAGCCATAAACGGAGCGCACATATAATTTGAACAAAATTGGTGTCTGCTACCGGGAATTCAGGTTGATATCCACCGACTGCCGGCCTTAATCTCGGAAAAGAAATTGAAATATGACTTTTCCAGTATTTCCCCATGAGATAGGCTGCATGCAACCCTGTTAAAGCACTCTCCACTCTCCAGGGAGATAATCCCAAAAGAGCACCTACATTTATCCGTCTGAATGAAGCCAGCCCGCCACGATCCGGGGTTTCAAGACGCCATGTGAAATCTCTTTTTTTGCCAGCCGGATGAACAGACCTGTAACGCTCTTGATTATAGGTTTCCTGATATACTGTCAGACCGTCAACTCCGCTTGCCACCAGTGCTTTGTATGAATCTGTATCCATTGGATATATCTCTATGGAAATTGATGCAAAAAAATTTTGCAGATTTTCTGCTACTTCACAAAGATAATCAAGGGTTACATGCTTGGGAGATTCACCGCTCACAAGGAGAATATGCCGAAAGCCCTGATCATGGAGAACTTTTGCTTCAGCTATGGCCTCTTTAACAGAAAGAGTTCTACGGATTATCTGATTATTACGGTTAAAACCGCAATAAAGGCAGGAATTTGTACATTCGCTGGACAAATATACAGGGGCAAACATCTGAATAGTCCTGCCGAACCTTCGAAGGGTGAGTTCATGGGAGCGGCGGGCTATCAATTCAAGTTTTTTTTCTGCTGCAGGAGAAAGCAGCGCCAAAAAATCGTTAAAATCTATTTTTTCGGTATTAAGCGCCCTGTTAACATCATGATCTGTCATTTTATTAATAGCGGCATCCAGATCATCCCAATTGTATTTTTTTATTGTATCTGCAAAACCCATTCTACTCATCCCGCAAAAACCCGGTCAAAGGTGAACTGGCTTTAGCTTTTATGTTCTCTTTTCCAAGACCTGCCATAAACGCAGCATATCCCGCTTCCACGCCTGCCTTAAAAGCCATGGCCATGACCACAGGATCCTTTGCAACAGCAATGGCCGTATTAACAAGGACCGCGTCTGCTCCCATCTCCATGGCTTCAGCTGCGTGGGAGGGTGCCCCGATTCCAGCGTCTACAATGACCGGTATCCGTGCCTGTTCAATAATAATCCTCAGGGAATCTTTTGTTTTCAACCCTCTGTTTGTTCCTATGGGGGCTCCGAGGGGCATCACCGTTACAGTTCCGACATCTTCCAAGCGCTTAGCCAGAACCGGATCGGCATTAATATACGGGAGGACATTAAAACCATCTTTTACAAGTATCTCGGCTGCTTTCAGGGTTTCCACAGGATCTGGAAGGAGATAATGGGGATCCGGTGTAACTTCGAGCTTTATCCATGGTTCGCATCCTGCGGCCCGGGCCATTCGAGCCAGACGCACCGCTTCTTCCGCATCCCGCGCTCCACTGGTATTCGGCAGCAGCAAATAACGATCTGTATCAATGGCAGACATAAGATCATCTCCGGGGTTTGACAAATCAACTCTGCGAAGCGCAACTGTAACGATTTGAGCAGATGAGGCCTCAATAGCCTGTTTCATGATTTCAACGGAGGAAAATTTTCCGGTTCCCAGTAAAAGACGTGAAGTAAATGTACGGTCTGCAATATTTAATAAGGGAAATTTGGTCACAAATATATTCTCCAGCAAGTTTTCAAAAACTGTTTATTCAGGCATTGCTAATTCCACATTCTTTTAGAAAATTTTGGAAAGTAACAGAATAGATATTACTAAAACAGAGC
>CAZNFB010000048.1:0-10331 GCA_964572105.1 uncultured Desulfobacteraceae bacterium | reverse complement strand
CCCACCCTGGTCTACAGGGCAAGCATACGGTCAAGAGCGACCTTTGCGCCTTTTTTTATTGTTTCAGGAACTTTGATAACATTAACCTTTCCGATATTTTCCAATGACCACAGGAGTTTTTTTAGATCAATTTTATACATATTGGGACAGATGGACTCGTAAAGAGGAAGAATTTTTTTATCCTTATATTCTGCAGCAAGCCTGTCAATAAGGTTAAATTCTGTCCCTATGATGATTGTTGACCCGGAAGATGCCTCTTCAACATATTTCACAATAAAACTTGTTGATCCTGCAGCATCAGAAAGTTCCACGACCTCCTGGGGACATTCCGGATGAACAACAATCTTACTGTCAGGATATTTTTCTTTCATCTGCCGAATATTATCAACCTTAAACTCTGTATGAACATGGCAGAATCCATTCCACAAAATTATCTGCGCATTATTTATACTTTCAGCGGTATTCCCCCCCAATGGCTCGTCAGAATTCCAAAGAATCATCTGATCCGGTTTTATTCCCATTTTATTTCCGGTATTTCGGCCCAGATGCTGATCAGGAAAAAAAAAGATCTTCCCCCGCCTTTTGAAACTCCATTCAAATGCAGCAGGTGTATTAGATGAAGTGCAGACTATTCCGCCATTACGCCCGCAAAAATCTTTTATAGTAGCGGCCGCATTCATATAAACCACTGGCGTTACAGAATTTTCTCCTGAAATGGCAATAACTTCCCCCCAGGCTTTTTCAACATCAGTGATATCAGCCATGTCGGCCATGGGACACCCTGCATTCAAATCGGGCATTTGAACAATTTGATGGGGCCGGGACAAAATTTCCGCACTTTCAGCCATAAAATGGACACCGCAAAAAACTATAAACTGAGCAGCTTTATCCAGGGAGGCCTTTCTTGAAAGCTCAAAAGAATCACCACCATAATCACCAAGGGCAAATATCGCTCTACGCTGGTAATGGTGGGTCAAAATCACAAGTTTTTCTCCAAATTCTTTTTTTATATCGAGTATTTTTTTTATAAGATTTTGTTCTTCCATGTCACTTGATTTTTTCCCTTGAAATTATAATTATTCAATTTTTATAGAATAAAGGGGCTCGGTTATAACGTTGGCCGTTAGGTGTCAGTTCGGTTATTGCGATTAAAAGTAAGCCCTGATAAAGATTATGGGGTCTGGATTTCAATTTTATCGCCGCAAAAAATAGCCCCCTCTTTAATAACCCTGGCAAAGACGCCTTGTTTAGGCATAATACAATCTCCTGCAAGATAATATATGCTGCATTTTTTATGGCACTCTTTTCCAATTTGTGTAATCTCAACCTGGGCTGATTTTCCTAATTTAACAAGGGTTCCCACATCTATTTTTTCCCAGTTAACTCCGGATGTGGCAATATTTTCCGCAAAGTCTCCAACGGTTACATCAAGGCCCTGTTTCCTGACTTTTTCTATACTTTCAGAGGATAAAAAGCTTACCTGCCTGTGCCATGGACCAGCGTGAGCATCATCTTTCAACCCATGATTTTCAATGAGAAATCCTTCTTGTACAGATTTTTTTCTTGTCCCCTTTTTTTTGCTTAAAGCAATGGAAACGATTTTCATATATTTCACTTACCTTTAATAAAATCACGCATATAAATTTTTGGGGATTGGTTCTAACTTTGGCCATCAAGTATCAGAATTGAGCTATGGTGAAATTTAAAAAACTCTGGTTGTTTGAGCGCAGCGAGTTTCAGAGGTTTTTAAATTTTATTATAGCTCAATGTATTGCTGAAATTAAAAATAGGGAACGAAAATTTTATTAAATTTTAAAATTTACTGCACCTGAAATCATTACACTCTTTTTCTGATAGCACATCAAACGTATAAAGAATTCTTCTTTCCTTTTCCAGCCTTGCCTCAGAAATTTTTTCTAAAACAAGCTCGGCAATTTTATCAAAAGCCTCTTTCTTTGAAAATATTTTATCAAGCCCCCTGGCGATTATTTTACCAGATTTTGTATCCATAACATGGGTATCTATTCCATTGGTTATCACTGATATTGGAATTTCATAATCTTCCACAAGCCTTGCTGCAGCAAGAGTAGAGCGCTCCCTTGTCACTATGGAGCCCGGGGCAAAATTTATTAAAATAAATGGAGTACCCCCTGGTTTTATTATGAAATCGACCATTGTTTCACCAGCATTACCATCTACAGTCAACCTGATTTTTCGCCTTGCATCAATGTCTTCTTTTTGATAGCCTTTTTTCTCAACAAGAAATCTTGCGATTTTTTGCCTGACCTGCTCATCAACAGTATCATCGATCTTACGGCCTGTTATAAAATCTGTAGTTCTCCCTAAAATCAGATGCCTTGAAGACATAAAAATACCCCATTAAAATCAACATATATAGACCGTCGCATAAATAATTCTTCAGCGCATCTATTATAATAAGAAAAGCATTAATATAAGTCAAGAAAGATGAATAAGCAGTTAAACCTGCAGGGTTTAAGTAAATTATTTTCTGCATTATGATATGTTTCAATTTTTCTTGACAAAAAAAATATCAAATGCTAAAAAATGGCTAATCGTAATAAAGGCACGTAGCTCAGGGGGAGAGCGCTACCCTGACACGGTAGAAGTCGTTGGTTCAAATCCAATCGTGCCTACCATAGTATTTTCAAACTGCCCGTCTTTGCAATGGTATTAAGTAAAAGGCGGGCAGTTTTGTTTTGTAGGTTAACTATGGATTTTAAGCATTGTCGGCAGGAAATAAAACAGGGGATTCTATAAAACGAGCCCCCTGTTTTATCGATTTTCATGAAATACCCGGTAGGCTCAAAAAAAAATTATATCTTTGAGATTAGTTCTTCTGTAACTTCCTTTACACCCACCTCTCCATTTAAGGTAATATACTTAACAGAATCACCTTTTTCAGCTATTGCCTTAAAATAATAGCTAGCCGCCAGTGTACCTGCATCAGCATCATAATATATATCATGACGTTTTCCGATTGCATCTTCATCCTGGTCATCGGCCCTTGCGCTTAAATCACCGCCGCAAACTCTACATTTATCACCGTCCGGCTTAATTGCATCGATAAAAATATTGTTAGGATGGTTATTATCATTTACACAAAGCCTGCGGCCTACAATTCTATTTTTAGCTATTTCGCGGTCCAGAAGTATTTCAACAACAATATCCAGAGCAATACCGGCTTCCTTGAGGGATTCATCCAGCTTTATTGCCTGATTTTTGTTTCGCGGAAAACCGTCTAAGAGCCATCCTTCCTTGCAGTCGTCCCGTTTAAGCCGGTCAAGGATCATCGGTATTGTAATCTCATCAGGTACCAGATCACCTTTATCTATATATCCCTTGGCTTCAGCGCCAAGTGGTGTCCCTTTTGAAATATTTTCGCGAAAAATTGCACCTGATTCAATGTGAGGGATATTGTATTTACCCTTCAGGATCGCGCCCTGAGTCCCCTTTCCGCTTCCATTCGGGCCAAAAAATAAAATATTCATTAAATTCTCCTTTTTTTTACATCATTGGGACTTTTGCAAAACAGACTATTTCGCTCAAAATGAAAGAGTCCGGCTAAAATTTTGACATTTAAAATATTCAGCAAATATTCAGACTCCTAAAAAAAGTTTTTATGTTCCTTGAGCTTGAACGAAATTAAATATTTTCCAAAGATCTATCACCAAAGATCTATCATTAGATTCATAGCAAATATAAACTCTTAGGGTTAGCTCAAAAATAAATTAGCAGTAGTGTCCGGTTAAAATATTGCATAGGGGAGTTTAATTGTTTTTGTAGCGTATTGAATAAATTTCCCGTATTTTCTTTTTTCCAACTTTCTAACCGAGCACTATTGAAAAGTTACAAATATATAGGGCTGAAAAAGGGGGGCGAGAGAAAGTCTTTAGCTTAGCATTGCAAGCAAAGAATAAAAACTTACATGAAATATTTACTACCTTCTTAAATAAAAATTTTAAAAAATAATCAGGAAGTAGACGATAAAAATAATGAGACCCTTTCTTCATCGTTAATATCTCCCATATTTTTTAAATTTTGGCTTGCTAATCTGTAAAAGATCTAACCAATAAAACAGGATGGGAAGCGCCATTCAATACCTTCGTAGATACACTTCCATAAACCCAGCGATGCAAACCGGTACGGCCATGGGTAGCCATTACAATAAGGTCTACTCCCTTTTCCTTTGCATACTCTATAATCGTTTCAGCATCCGCTCCTGTCTTAAGAACTGGATTAATTACAAGTGATGTGTCTTTATACCGTTCCTGTACTTCAGCAAGATATTCCGTGTTCTTTTTTTCTCTGGCTTGTTCCTGTTCTTTAATAAAAGATGCATTGGTCTTATCAATTGTAAGGATCTCTTCCACTGGCCTTAAAACTCTTAAGAATGTCACTTCAGCTTTACTGTATTGTGCCAGTGTGAACGCAGTTTCCAATGCTTTTTCTGCTAGTTCGGAACCATCCAGAGGTACCAAAATATGTGTTAACTGTTTCATATTTAACTCCTAACATGAGATTACCCGCACCCCTTTCAAGCTTGAGGGAACAATACAAAAATAACCTGCAATAATCAAGATATTTCGTACCGGTTACTCGAAAATTTACAATATCCATTAGGATCTTATTATTTATATGCATCCACAAATTTTACAAGTAATGATTCATCAATATTTCCCAATCTGGCAAGGGTAGATATTTCCGGAAGCCTGAATTTGCATACCCCCTCTGCGAGAAGGATCTTATCAGAAGAAATAATAGATGTTTTTACATTTACGTCATTCTTATCATGGTCAATAATTTGACCCTGAATAATAATTTCAGCATTTGTGGGGACAGGTTTAAAATAGCGGACGGACATATCAGTTGTAAAACCCAATTTTCCCATCTTTGCAATAACTGTCCATGCAGCCACTTCATCGATGAGAGTTGAAATAATTCCCCCATGAGCTATCCCCGTAAATCCACAATAATTTTCAGAAAGAATACATTTGGAAAAACAGCCTTGATCTGAAATCCAAAATTTCAATTTTAACCCCAGGGGATTGGTTCGTGAGCATGCAAAACAATTCCCAGGCCAGTACTTCGGAACTTCCCGCATACCTGTTTGAAATTCTATTTCATTCATTATATTTGCTCCTTATTAAATTTTTCCCGCTCCCTTCCCTTAATCAAACTCTCTGGGACCTGAACCGCCACAACCTCCCCCTGAACAGATACCTTTCCATTTGCTGATACTGTTACACTCACCACAACCTTACGGCCTTTGACCTCCTTTATTTTTCCCCGTATTTCCAGGGGGACACCCAAAGGGGTGGGACGCAAATAATCAACATGGAGGGAGGCTGTCAGAAATCGCAACGGGGGCTCTGTATCCATATCACGCCCCTCTGACCTGTACGCTGCCGCAGCAGCCGTACCAGTACCATGACAATCTACAATTGATGCGATGAGACCACCGTAAACATAACCAGGAATCGCAATATGATAAGGCTTTGGAGTAAAAGTGGCCACTGTATCTTCGCCATCCCAATAACTCTTGAGTTGCAGCCCATGTTCATTTAAACTGCCGCAACCGTAACACTGGGCCAATTCGGCAGGGTAATAGTCCTGAAAAGATTTTTGTTCCATTGATATAACTCCATAAAAAAAATTTGATAAATTCAAAGATTACGATAAATCGAACAAATATAATAAGTATCAGACTCCACCGTCAAGCTTTTTGTAATTCTTCAGTTGCATAAATTTGTCATTATGCCAAACCATACTCACGGAATCATTGAGATCTCCACCCTAGGGGCGGATTCCATATCTGCTCATCCATATCCGCCAAAAATCATATGGGGCAGAAATGGATTCTGCCCCTACACCAGCCCCATACCCGAAATTATGCAATCATTTAAAGGCATACAACAATTGAATATATAACACTGGTAAAACGGCATATTGTGCCACCCTTCCTCACACCTCGAATAATTTCATCGGTTGATTTCCCCGAATACCTTTGATAGTAAAAGATAAGAGTCTAAGGAGCCCCCACAATCCTTAAATATGGCAGCATCAGGAAAGAAATAACGTTTCTTGCGAGGGATCAAAATTATGGAAAAAAAAATTCAATTTGAATCAGATGAACATACACTGGAAGGCCTGCTGGAAACCGACTCAGCAGAAAGAGGTGTTGTTATAGCCCACCCGCACCCGCAACATGGGGGGAATATGAATAATCATGTGGTTGAATCAATTGCAAATGCGTATAAACAAAAAAAAATTTCAACATTAAAATTCAATTTCAAAGGTGTAGGGCAAAGCCAGGGAAATTATGAAAACGGCATTGGAGAACAAAAAGATGTTATAAATGCTATTTCATATCTCCTGAAAACAGGCATAAAACAGATCGACCTTGCAGGATTTTCTTTTGGCTCCTGGGTGATTGCTCAGGCAGTAAGTAATGGCCTGTCAGTTAACAGCATAATCATGGTCTCGCCCCCTGTGCTTATTTACGATTTTAAACAGTTTTCTTCTTTGCCAGGCTTAAAGCTTGTGATAACAGGGAGCGAAGATGGCATAGCACGATCTGATATCATAGAAAAAGCAATTCCCATGCACAAGCATAATGCCCGTCTTGAAATCATACAGGGAGCTGATCATTTTTACGGAGGATATACCCGGCAGTTAGAAGGAGTTATTACATCCTGTTTATAAATATTTTTACAAGCAAAAGGGGTTGGGCATTGACCTTTCCGGCCTTGTTCCAAATTTTAAAACCGGGTTATTAGCTGAACATCTATATTTTTCAAGCCCCTGAAAAAACAGAATACTTTTGGGAACCAGGCTCCTATCTCGCTCTTATTTCACCCTTCAAAAGCTCTTTCAGCCCCTTTAGCGTCCCTTTCCAAACAGCATCTTCTCCGGCCATTATGGCCACGATAACATCCTCTTCAACGCTGACTTCTAAAACTATCTCCTCATCTCCTATTTGAAAAACCGCCTCTCCCCACCTTTCAGATGGAAGCCCCGAAACTTCACAATCGTAATCAGTTCTGATTTCCCCTGTCATTCTTATTTCGCCCATTTTTTCTCCACACCTGCATATCTTTTAAGTATCAAACACCGGATAAAAAACAATTTTGATTTATAAATCAAGATCCTTAATCAATTGATTAAACTTTTCAGAAAACTCCTCAACCATGGATTCAATTCCATCAAGACTGTTCCCACGGGCAACACTATTTATTTTAACGGCGATTTCATAAAGCTCTGTAAGGCCGAGATTTCCCGAGGCACCTGTAATAGAATGAGCTTTTTTGTGAACCTCTTCAGAATTTTTTGATTCAACAGCCATTTTTAATTCTTTAAGGTCTGAGGCGGTTGTTTCCACATAAAGCCCCATCAGCTCCTTTATATCTTCCATGTCCAGGTCAAGACGTTCTGCTATTTCACTCAGCTTCATAAATGTCTCCTATTTTTAACTATTTCATAAAAACAAATTTATTTAAACTTGAACAATAATACAAATTAATATATTATAAAACATTTAATATGTTGGATATTGATAGAATCAATTTATAAAATTAACCAACTGATAAACGGGATACCATGGCAAAAATTTCTGATATTGTTCTTATTTACAGTGAAGATAAGCCCCTTGCCTTTGCAAGAATCGAGGAAATAACTCCTGATGTTAAAAAAGACTGGTTTAACATCAAACTACTCATTCTTCAAATTCCTCTTCATACAGCGATATGGACGTTAAGGGGTTCTTATATTGATGGAGCTGAGTTTACCATGAATGGGAAAAAAATGAGGCTTGAAAAAGTTGCCGAACCTAAAAAAACCATAGCGCATGGTATTGCAGAGAACGGTCTCAAAAAAAATGCCTCAAAAAATGATGGTAGTGTAATTTCTATTTTTGACCATATGGCCGGCAAGGGGCCTCATACATAAATGCTGTTTATTATCATCAACCTTTAAATGACCCCCCCAGGCAAAATAGTAATCTCCGCCTCAAGAAGAACAGATATACCTGCGTTCTACATGGTATGGTTCATGGAACAGATCAAAAAAGGATTTTTTAAAACCAGAAACCCTTTTAATCAAAAAGTTTCCATAATCAATAACACACCCGATAAAGTTCATACAATAGTTTTTTGGTCAAAAAATTTTGAGGTTTTTATTAAAAGGGAATATGGCCAAAAATTGCAGCATAAAGGGTACAACCTATTTTTCAATTTTACAATTAATTCAGAGTCAAAACTCCTTGAACCTAATGTTCCCCCCTTAAACCAGCGTTTAAAACAACTTGATTATCTCTCCTCTAATTTCGGACCAGAGAGTATTAATCTCAGGTTTGACCCTGTCTGTTTTTTTAAAACCGATGAATCAGACATGAATAACAATCTCCATGATTTTAAATATATCGTATCCCAAGCCTCACAATATGGTATAAAACGCTGCATTACAAGTTTCATGGATCATTATAAAAAAATAAAAAAAAGAACTTCCATCATGGAAAATTTTTCTTTTATTGATCCTCCCATGGAAAAAAAGATAAATATCCTCCTTAAAATGGAAAAAATACTTAATAAAAAAAAAATTCAGATCTTAACCTGCTGCGAAAAAGAACTGGTCAACGCCCTTCCTCCAGACTCCGGGATTACAAACAGTTCCTGCATTCCCAATAATTTGCTGATGGATCTGTTCGGAGGAAAACTATCTTTAAAAAAAGATACAGGGCAAAGAGTAAAGAGCGGATGCGGGTGCAAGATCTCAATTGATATCGGCTCATACCACCTTCATCCATGTTATCATAACTGCCTTTTTTGTTATGCAAACCCTGTTTCAAAATAATAACCGTTTTTGCCATGAATATTACACAATCTGAACCCTTACGAATCGGCTCTGTTGTTTTAAATAATAATACTATTTTTGCCCCCCTTGCAGGGATCTCAAACCTCCCGTTAAGACTCCTTGCAAAAGAAGCGGGCTGCGGGCTTGTATGTTCAGAGATGATAAGTTCCAATGGGCTGGTTTATAAATCGAAAAAAACTGAAGAACTTGCCGAAAGCAGTCCCGACGAAAAGCCACTTTCTGTTCAAATTTTCGGAGCTGATCCGCATATTATGGCCGAAGCAGCCAGGATCGTAGAAGATACAGGGGCTGACATAATCGACATTAACTTCGGCTGCGCCGTAAAAAAAATTATTAAAACAGGGGCAGGGGCTGCTCTTATGAAAGATCAGGATAAGGCCGCATCTATAATAAGTGCCGTAAAAAAAGCGATAAAGATACCTCTTACAATAAAATTAAGATCAGGGTGGGATAAATCAGGGGATCAGGCCTTATTAATAGCCCAAATAGCCCAGGATTGCGGAGTAGATGCAATCGCAATACACCCCAGAAGCGCTTCACAGGGTTTTACCGGGAATGCCGACTGGTCTGTTATTACCAAAATAAAAAAAAAAATAACCATCCCGGTTATCGGAAATGGAGATATATGCGGACCCTCTGATGCGGTTAAAATGCAAAAAGAAACAGGCTGTGATTTTATTATGATAGGGAGAGCCGCCATTGGAAACCCTCTGATTTTTGCCCAGGTCATCTCCTTGATGAATGGGAATGAAACTCTTGATCTTAATATTGCCGAACATTTTGAAATAATTAGAAAATATTTAAAAACTTCTGTTAAATATTTTGGTGAAAATCAGGCTTGCTTTATGATGCGAAGCCGACTCTGCTGGTTTATAAAGGGCTTTACCAATAGCAGCAAATTCCGCAAATCAATAAACCACATCTCCTCTGAAGCTGAAGCATTAAAGCTTATTAAAGATTATCAGAATTTTCTTGAAAAACAGCCGTGACACTGGTGCTGATTCCACCCCTGGCAGTAAATTCCCCAGTAACCTCCATACATTTTGGAGATAATGCAGCAACAAGATCATCTAATATCCGGTTAACAACATGTTCATAAAATATTCCCACATTTCTGTATTGCAGCAGATAAATCTTCAGCGATTTCAGCTCAATGATCTTTAAATCAGGGGTGTACTTTACAATTATGGACCCAAAATCCGGCAAACCTGTCATTGGGCATACAGAAGTAAATTCAGGCTGACAAATTGTTATATCAATATCCCGTTTCTCCCTGTAGCCATATTCCATGGCCTCAAGGAGAGCAGAATCGACCCGATCCGGAGATTTAATATTGTAATTTATTTTTTTTTCAGACATTTGAAATAAAAGCTACCTTTTCTGTTTATCCGGTCTTGACACCATCAGGCTTTCCATGGCATTTATATAGTTTATGTGTGACT
>CAZNFB010000047.1:2769-13495 GCA_964572105.1 uncultured Desulfobacteraceae bacterium | reverse complement strand
AGAAATATCTTGATATTCCTGCGTTTTCACGCCTTGCCAGCCAGGCGCCTCAACACTTAAAATTGCTAATTTATTTTTGAGAGAACCCTTACAGTACAGGTAGTAAATTATATATTTCAATACGAAATTTTTTTCAATGGAATATTTTAAAGAGCCAAAAGTGTCGGGGTTGTATTTGCAAGTTCAGCAACAGGTGCAAAGACTGTTTGTGGAAATCATGTCCCATTTTTATCTGTGAGTTTTTCATGGTTTGATCAGATTACACCTGCTGCCGTACATATTCGCTGAATAGTTACATCAAATTATACATAAAGCATGCCTGCAGTCAGTACAGCGGAACAGCTACATTTTTACTTGACTTTATTGTTTCATCCAAGATAAGATTATATCTGCGCACAGGTGCTCTGTTTAGAGTATAATAGGGAACCCGGTTAAAATCCGGGACGGACCCATCGCTGTAATTGGGGACGAAAGCCGTAATTTGCCACTGTTGGTTTATAAACTGATGGGAAGGCTCGGTTAGTAGAATGATCCAAGAGTCAGAAGACCTGCCTGAGCGTCTGGTTTGTATTCTAGGGAAAGCAGGGCAAGCCACAAGGTCTATGGATAAAAAAGGGTAATCCTCGGATTGATTAATTTCGATTCGGGGATTTTTTTTTGGAATTTTTTGCTAATTAATAACTGATGTTACAAAACCAATAAAGGTATAGATCGTTATATTAATAATTTCAATATGTTACCGGCAGAAAATATATAGTTAATATTGTCTCCTCACTCCATTATTGTGCAATTACTTATGTAACAATCTATAACAGACTTTTGAAAATATTCTTTTTTTACACACATATGTTTCCCAAAAAAATCTGGGGTACTGTTTCCAAAAAGTTACTGACGGATTCTATTTTACTCCATTTGGTTCATCAGGGTGAAGATATTCCCTTTGAAGAACTTTCAACAGGAGAAAATGAAAATATTATTTTCATCGGTGAAATCAGTAAAAGCATTCCCGGCTATCAAGAAATTGTAAAAGCTGCGCATATGGTAAAACACCGGATGTTTTTAGGTGCAGAAAGTCCTGATGATCTCAACACCTATACTAAAGAGCAGATATTGACCATTAAAGAATATCTGAAAAAAACCTGTGGAGATAATTTTTACAATGCAATGAAATGCCTTGCCGCTTTTAGTGGAAACAAGGTTTTTTATAAAGATGTAAAACCGGTTCAAACCCACGGAATTTATCACCCAAAGGCCGATTCTTTTTTCAGTGACAGCGATGCCTATATCAACTGGTACCAAATTTATAAGAAAAACTCCGAGTCCTTATCCAAAGCAGGGATCATTTGTTATCATAATCAGTTGATTGAAAAAAACACCGCTGAAATCGATGCATTGATAAACATGCTGGAAGCCCACAGCATCCTTCCGATATGTGCGTTTACTGAAAACATATTGAGTACCGAAACAGCTATGGATAAACGCTATCCATGGATACATTATTTTCGTGATAAGCGAACCCATCCGGATATTTTATTAAATCTTCTTGCGGGCAGGTTTTTAAATAAACCGGAAGATATACATATACTAAAGATGCTGAATGTCCCGGTATTTCAATTGATAAAGAGCTATACCCATACACCGGATAAATGGCTTGAAGATCCGGCAGGGTTAAAAAGTCACAGCATTGTATATGCCCTTTCCCAGCCGGAAATGAACGGCCTTATTGAACCTACCATGGTTGCATGTGTTGACAATCCAAAGGCCGGCGCCATGTCCGGTGAATACTCCTTTGTCCCTGTGTGGGAACGAATTGAAACCCTGGTAAAGCGTATACTTAACTGGATTCAACTGGGAAAAAAACCGAATATAGAAAAAAAAATCACAATCGTGCTTCACAACAACCCTTGCAAAGGCGTGGAATCAACCGTTGGTATGGCAGTGGGATTAGACGCATTTAAAAGCCTTGCCAGGGTATTGGGGAGTTTGAAAAAAAATGGATATGATATTGGCGAAGTATCTCCATCGGGGGATGAGATCAAATCGATGATCTTTGAAAGAAAAGCTTTTTCCGAATTTCGCTGGACAACTGTGGAGGAGATTGTTCGTAAAGGCGGGGCTGTTTATGCCATGGGGGCAGAGGAATATCTGGCCTATTTTGAAACCCTCCCTGAAAAATCCCGGGACAAGATTATCCAGGATTGGGGGCCATTTCCCGGCCAGGGGATGGTGTTTGAAGAAAATAATGAACCGCAGTTAATTATTACAGGTTTAAAACTTGGTAATATTCAAATTATGGTCCAGCCCAAAAGGGGATGCTATGGGGCCAAGTGTAATGGGGAAGTCTGCCGGATTCTGCATGATCCCGACTTATCCCCCCCTCACCATTGGCTGGCCACTTATAAATATATCCAAAATACCTCTGATGCGGTGATTCATTTTGGGGCAGAAGGTTCCCTTGAATATTTACCAGGAAAACGGGCGGCTTTGTCAGCAGAATGTTTTCCTGATATTTCCCTGGGCGCGCTGCCCAATTTTTATGTTTATGCCATGGATATTCCAGGTGAGGGATTAATGGCCAAACGCCGCGGGCGGGCGGTAATCATTGATCACCTTACACCGGTCTATCTCCCTGTTTCTTTGGACGAAGATATGGCGCAGCTTGAGGATTATCTTGATCAATATCAAAAGGCTCACATGATGCAGGAATTCGGTAGAGTGGAGCTGATTAAAGAAAAAATGAGGCCATTAATAAATAAGCTGAATATGGGGGATGCTCCTTTAAATAAAACTGAATTCACCAAATTTACCCAAACGCTGTCCCGTAAAATCAGGCGGATGCGCAACAGTTTATCCTCCATCGGCCTGCATGTTTTGGGAAAAAGCCCGGATGCTTTTCAAAAGACCCAAATGCTTTTTACGCTTTTAAACAACCTTAACAATAACCCCTCTGATACATGCGCAATCCCTGATTTAAAAACGGTTATGTCCAGCCTCACCGGTGATGTTGAATCCTCCTGCAGGAATCTTTATTCAATTTTGTTTGATGACCCGCCGTCACCATCAGAGAAAACAGCCGGAGAGTATGAGGATTTTCGAAAATTTTGCCTGCCCATTATAAATAAAATTGATGCCGCTCAATATGAAATTGAAGCATTGATCTCTTCCTTGAATGGGTCATTCCTTGAAGCGGGCCTGGGAGGCTCATTTTATCAGGGCAAGCTTGATACCCTTCCCACGGGCCGTAATTTTTATCCTGTGGATATTTCCGCATTGCCGACCAAACCCGCATGGGAAATTGGAAAAATAATGACAGATAAGCTCCTTGCCAAATATTACAACGAAGAAGGGGCTTTTCCGGAAAATATCGGTATAAGCATCTGGAGTTCCGATGCTTTTAAATCGGATGGGGAAGTTTTTTCCCAGATTTTACATCTTCTCGGGGTAAAACCGGTTTGGCAAGGCAATGGGCGTATTAAAGGCCTGGAGATTATTCCCCTGGAATCATTAACCATTCATTTAGATAATGAAACATTTTTAAAAAGACCAAGGGTGGATGTTACCATCCAGACCAGCGGCATTTTAAGAGATATGGTCCCTAATTTTTGTGATTTAATGGATGAGGCGGTGGTCCTGGTCAGCCGCCTTGATGAGCCTGTGGAATCAAATTTTGTATTAAAACATACCCGCCAAAAAATAGATGAACTGGACAAAGAACTTGGGGGAAGCTTTTCCGCCAAAACAATTGAACGTATGGCCACATTTCGCGTTTTTTCTTCTGCCCCGGGAACATACGGGCTGGGTATAGGGCTTGCCCTGGACGCCTCAGCCTGGAAAGATGAAACAGACCTGGCTGAAGCCTATATCAATTGGGGCGGTTATGCTTATGGATCTTCAAAGATAAAATCTGAAATTGATATCTATGGATTTGAGGCGCATAAATTACTGGCAAGCCAGTTAAAGGGTATTGATATCTCTTATATGAAACAATCTTCACTGGAATATGACATTCTTGATTGCGGCGGATTTGCGGTTTTTCAGGGAGGAATGGGACTTACCGGCAAAACCTTGAGCGGCCAAAGCAAAACACCCAAATTATACTGGGGGGACAGCAGTCAGGCCGATGATCTTGATATAAGGGAGATGAAAGATGAAATCGAACGTTCCGCCCGCACCAAACTTTTTAATCGAAAATGGCTTGAGAGCATAAAACCCCATGGTTTCCATGGAGCCCAGTCCATTGCCAGCATGGTGAACAATCTCTTTAAATTGAGTGCCACAACAAGAACCGTTGACAAATGGCTTTTTGATACGGTTGTGGATATGTATATAAATGATCAGGAAATTGTTGAATGGATGCGCAGCGTCAATCCATATGCTCTTGAGGAAATAACGCGGAGACTTTTAGAAGCGCATTCACGGAAATTATGGGAAGCAGACCATGAAAAACTGGAACAGGTAAAATCGGCTGCACTTTTAATTGAAGGCGACATGGAAGAACAGATGGGAGATGTAAAGGAAGAATTTCAAGGGAGCCGGGTGGATGTAATGACCAGGGAAGATGTGAGCAAATGGAACCCTAAATTTAAATTGGGAAAATTAGAATAAGACAGACCCCAGGCTTTAACAGGAGCAATATTGATTCAACACAGTTTTTTATTAGCAGCGTTTTTTTATCTTTTGAGTTTAGGCGGTACCATTGCGGGCAAAAAGCATCTTGCAGGTATTTTGCTTATCCTTGGCTTATTGGCCAATGGATACTCAATCGGCATGCGCTACTGGTTGACGTTTCCCATGCTCCCATTATATCAGGGGCCCTTTTTCCTGCCTTTTTTCCTGGGTATTTTTTCTATAAAGGCCCTAAAAAACGATCAGTATAGCTGGTCAAATACTCTTTTGCTGATCAATCTCATGGCGTGGATTGCTCTATTTTTTCCCAATGATCATTATCTCCCTTTTATCCAGTTCAAGACAATTTTTTCCCACCTGTTTTTTCTTTTTGGAGTTATTGCCAGAGCTTTTTTTATCCTGGCCGGGCTTCAGGCCTACCAGTGTATACGTAAAAAAGAAACAGACGAAACTGCTCTGCAGCAGTTAAGGGAAGTCCGCCAATCAGTTATATGGGGGTATTTGTTCTGGACAATATCGGTCTTTTGCGGCGCCATATGGTCATATCTGGGTTGGGGTTCTCCTGTGATATGGGAAGATCCTGCGATTACTACAGCCATGGCAACATGGTTGTATTACAGCCTCTACCTGCATCTTCACCTGATCTCTTTTGTAAATGCTAAAAACAGGCCTTTTTTTGCCGTTATTGGAGCCTGCTGGGTGATTGCTTTCAACTGCCTGCCGGATATGGGTAAATTTATGCTGCCAAACATATTTATGGTCAAAAATTACATATGAACATACTCAAATATATATGGAACTTGCTGGGAAACATCAATCTGATGTTCGGCCTGATCGTCTTGATGATACTCGATCTTACGGTTGGATATTTTATGCTTAAATCCCATCCCCACCTGTTTCATCCCATCAACGATATGGGGTTTCTCAAGTGGACGGCTACCTATGGAAAAAACAACCTGCATGAAACCGCCTGGCTCTATTTACTTATCTTTTTCCTGGCGGTTTTATTTGTCAACACATTTATTTGTACCACACAACGGGTGACCGTTTTGTTTCGGAAACAATCTTTTTTAAGCCATAAATTTAGATTTATCATAAAACTATCCCCCCATATCATGCATTATGCTCTGCTCATCATGCTTCTGGGATATCTGGTCAGTTATCTCTCTTCTGAAACCTGTTTAAACAACATTTTGCTTCCGGAAAAATCAATCCAGATTCCCAACTCACTTTGTGAAATACATTTAAATCGTCTGCACATCGATTATTATCAGGGAGAGCGGCTTCAATATATGCAGGATCGAGCCATTGATGTTCAGGCGGATTTGATCATCAAAAACAAGGAAAAAATTATTACAGGACGGCTTGGATTTAACAAACCGGTCTGGTTTTTTCCATACAGCATTCATTTAAAGGATTTTGCACCAAAGAGCAAATCCGGCATGAATCGAAGAACATACATCAATGTAATTATCAAAAAAGATCCCGGGGCAAAATATTACTTCAGCGGGATGCTGCTGTTTACTTTTGGCCTGCTCCTCTATTCCTTTCACTGGTTAATGGAGCGTAATAAAATTACAAAAGATTCACTGCTTACCTTAAACAGAACAGAACAGAAAAGTATGGAGAATTGAAATAAATGAAAAAAATCAATCATTTGATGATCGGTTTAATCATAATACTGGCACTTTTTAACGGGTGTAAACCTGAAAATGCAGAGTCAGCTAAAGAAAAAGATGCCGGTGATTTTACCTTTATGAGCATTGGCAGTTTTTCAGTGGAACGGATTGCGGATAACTGGACAGAGGTTCGTGATGGAGCCGGAAGAACCCTTGTTTTGATACCTCGCGGAACAAAAGCACCGGATGGGTATGCACCTAATCAGATTGTGCATGTACCGGTCAAACGTGTGGTTGCTTACGGTTATTTTGATATCGCCATCCTAAAAGTCCTTGGTGTAATAGAGGATGTCCTTGTTGGTGTAACTGCAAAGATGAACGATTGGACTGTCCCTGAAGTAATCAAAGGGATAAAGCAGGGCAAAATTGCATACCTGGGAGACTACAACGCCATTGATTTTGAACGTCTAAAAGTTCAGGAACCTGAACTGGTTCTGACATGGGATCCTTCAATCATTCCCATGCTTGATAAAATGGGGGTGCCCTGTGTCATCACCTCAACCCCCGTGGCCATGTGTTTATCGGCCCGGATGAGGTTTGTCAACTTTCTGGCACCCTTTTTCAATCGGGAAAAAGAGGCTAAATCCTATTTCAGCCGAGTCTCTCAGTCCCTGGATCAGATTCGCAAAAAGGCCTCAAATGCCGACCATGAGCCCAAAGTTATGTGGGGTGACATTTATGAAAAGCGTGTACTGGTGGAACCGGGTAATGCCTGGGTGGGAGAATTGGTGGGACTGGCGCAAAGCGATTATATGTTCGACGACGTGTTCGGTAAATCCTGCATTGAAATTTCTCTGGAACGGTTTTTGTACAGTGGTGAAGATGCAGATATTCTGTTTACTTATCGCACCCCAAAAACCGGCGCCACCTCAAAGGCGGCATTGGCAAGAACCAACGCCATGCTCGCCGGCGTAAAACCATTAAAAGACGGGAAGGTCTATTCCCCCCTTCCCAACTATGCACAATCCGGCGACAAACTGGATGAAATATTAATGGACATCGCAGCCATTTTGCACCCCGAATGTTACCCTGGACACCAACTTCGATATTTTATCGAACTGCCTGATAAAGACCCTGAGAAGGAGGGGTAATTAACCATGAGTTTAATGAATGTTGAGTTAAAAAAAAGGCAGATAGTCTGGTTTTCCATTATCACTGTTCTTATTATTATTTCCGTTGGATTGAATATTATTATCGGGTCAGTGCATATTCCCTTTTCCGAGGTGTACCAAATTGTTCTGGAGCATGAAACTACCTCCACAAAGGGTTTTATTATTTGGAATATTCGTATTTCAAGGGCTCTGGCAGCTGTTATTGGAGGTGCTTTTCTTTCTGTATCCGGGCTGTTGCTTCAGGTATTTTTCCGGAATCCCATTGTGGGTCCGTTTATACTGGGAATATCTTCAGGGGCCACCCTGATGGTATCTTTTGTTATGCTGACAACCATAACCCTGGGTTGTACATTCCTGTCTCCTTTTATAACTACCCTGGCCGCCTTTGCAGGAGCCTGCGCCACCATGGTGATTGTTCTATCCATTGCCACCCGTGTAAAAAGCGGTATTACCCTTTTGATTGTCGGGCTTATGATGGGCTATCTTTGCCATGCAGTGACCAGTGTACTGGTGGCCTTTGCGGAAAAAGAAAAAATTAAAGGATTTGTTTTATGGCAGCTTGGGAGTTTTTCCGGAATTCAGTGGAATGAAATTCAGATGATGCTCATATTTGGTGGAATTATTCTTCTGCTGATTTATGGACTGAGTAAACCTTTGAACGCCTTTTTGCTGGGAGAAGAATATGCCTCCTCCATGGGGGTTAATATCAAGCTGTTTCGCATTTTAATTCTGCTTTGCGCCTGCGCCCTGGCAGCCATGGTTACTGCTGTGGCCGGGCCTGTTGCCTTTATCGGCCTGGCAGTTCCCCATATGGCCAGACTCTGTTTTAATACTTCGAATAATCATGTACTGGTGCCTGGATCTATTCTGCTGGGAGCAGTGATTACCAGCTTATGTGATTTTATAGCCCGTATGGCGTTAACTCCGGTGGAACTTCCCCTTAGTGCGATAACCGCTTTTTTTGGAGCGCCGATTGTTTTAAGCTTATTGCTAAAAAGGAGGGTCAGTATATGAATTACCCGCAACCGATTCTGCAGGTAGACAAACTTAATGTCGGGTATCATGATAAGGTGGTTTTGCATGAACTGGAGTTTCAGATTGAAAAAGGTGAGTTTGTTTCCCTTTTGGGGCCAAATGGTGCCGGAAAAACCACATTGCTTCGGACACTTTCACGATATTTGTCGCCTATTGCCGGGGCAGTTTACATTAATCAGACAGATCTGCAATCCATGCCCCAGGGGCACCTGGCCAAAGTCATGTCTGTTGTGTTGACAGAAAGACCCTCCCCCCCTTTTTTTCGAGTCTTTGATTTTGTTGCTCTGGGCCGTTATCCCCATACAGGTTTTATGGGGAAATTAACGCCGGCAGATGAAAAAGTGGTAATGGAATCCATAGAAATGGTTCACGCAGAGGATCTCCTCTTTAGAGATATAAATACCTTAAGCGATGGAGAACGTCAGAAAATATTAATCGCCAGGGCGTTTGTACAGGAGCCGCAGATCATATTGCTGGATGAACCCACCATGCACCTGGATTTAAAACACCGGATGGAAGTGATGACGATTCTTCAGTCCCTGTGCAGAGATAAAGGTATCAGCGTGGTGGCTTCTCTCCATGATGTGGATATTGCAGCCAAAATATCCGACAAGGTGGGGTTGGTCAAGGACGCACGGATCATTGCCTGGGGTGAGCCTGAAAACATCCTGCATGCAGAGACGGTTGCGGCACTTTATGATTTTGAAGGCGCCTCCTTTAATCGTTTTCTGGGAAGTGTTGAAATCAGGGGCAACGGTGCCAGCGGCCCTGTCTTTACTGTGGGGGGCATGGGGAGTTCGGCGATTTTGTACAGATTGCTCTCCAAACGCGGGTTTTCCATTGTTACCGGGGTATTGCATGAAAACGACCTGGATTTTTTTGTAGCCAAATCCCTTGGTGCAGACTGTTTAACAGAGTCACCCATGGAGGTAATCGCACCGGAAACAATTGAAAAAGCAAAAAAACGAATTTCTGAATGCGCCTGGGTTATTGATACAGGGTTTTCTTTGGGTACTCTCAATTATGGAAATTTTGATCTGCTAAAAGCTGCTCTGGAGATGGGAAAGCCTATATTCTCCATGCGAAAAAATGGTGATTTGCCTCAATTGGCAGCATCATCTAAGGGTCTCTTGTTTTCATGTGAAGATGAAATTCAGCTGGTGAACATGCTGGAAAAAAAAGTCAATGAAGCCCCATGACGATTACGCCCCGCTATTTAATTTTGCTGCTGACCCATGATTGCAACCTGAATTGTGCCTATTGTTATCGTGAAATTAATAATTCAGCACAGGTCATGACGGCTCCCATGGTGGAAGCAAGCATTCGGCTGGTGGCTTCTTCAGAAAAAAGGTGCCATGTGCAGCTCACCGGTGGTGAACCGACTCTGGTGCCGCACATGATAGAACATACTGCCGGAATTTTACGAAAATTGAAACCCACTGCAACATTGGGGATTCAAACCAACGGCACCATGCTGGATCGTTCTCTGGTAAAGATGTTTAAAAAATATAACATCCAGGTGGGTGTCAGTATAGACGGCCCCAGGAATATCCAGGAAGAGCTTAGAGGCGATGCAGCATCTACATTAAAAGGATTAAAACTGCTTGAACAAGGGGGAGTCCCTTTTCGTGTGACCACTGTGCTGAGCCGTCGGAATATAGACCATCTGGATAAACTGATATTAATGCTGGGATCATTTAGAAATGTTCGCGGGATTGGATTGGATCTGCTGATTCAAAAAGGCAGGGCTGTGGATTCAGCTCTGATTTCTCCTCCTGGCACAGATCAAATGAAAAGGGGATTAAATCGTATGATGGCCGCCCTCCGCCTGGTCAATAAGAGATCCTTTGGAGGGCTGCAATTACGAGAGCAGGAAACAGTGGCCAAAGCTTCCAGGGGTAAGCAGGGTCCTTATTTTTGCCACGCCGGAGCCGATGAAAGCCTGGCTGTTTGTCCGGACGGCTCCTTGTTTCCCTGCGGGCAAACCGCTGGAGACCCCCGTTTTTACATGGGAAACCTTGATGGAACTGACGCCTCCCTGGGACTTTCCTTGAAAGATTTTCGGCTTTCCCGGAAAGATTGCATTGACTGTCCGCTGAACCACCGATGTCCCGGTGATTGCTACAGCAGACAGTACTATAATGATGAAGAAAATAATAAGCTGACCTGCGTGATGTACCAGGTGATTATGAATTATAAAATTAAAAAATCGGGGTAACTATATATTGTCAGATAATTACCCGGTTTTAAACTTTGGCACAGGGCCGGAGGGAG
>CAZNFB010000047.1:0-2669 GCA_964572105.1 uncultured Desulfobacteraceae bacterium | reverse complement strand
CATTATCAAACCGCCCATGTCCTACAAGGCATGGCTCTTTATATATTAACGTAAATATTTATATATCAAAAGGAGAAACTCCCATGAAAACAGGCATTATATTATACGTTTTAGGGAATGAGACAACCAGTCTGGTCGATGATGCGATTACTCAGGTAGCAAAAAATCTAATGCCCGGTGCAGACCGAATTGAAATTGTATCCAAAGATCATGGACATTGGGATATCTCTGATGCCTGGTGGGCATTAATCGTCAAGGGGATGCATCAAATCATATGTAAACAGGCGGAATATACAAAAGATAACGGTTTGAGATTGACTGGCCGGAATATGCGTTTAACAGGTTGATGCCAATGATAAACATAGCAGCCTTTTTATAGACTTTTATATAAATTTCACTTTGTTATCGGTTAAAATCTTTGGTTGACGTATGTTGAGTACGTCTTCCTCTGGTTTTCCCTATAATTTTGTACATTTAATTGTTTAAAAATCCATGGGGTAAAAAAAATGATGGCTCATATCAAAGAAAACATTTGGCCTTTCTCCGAAAAGCCCAATCAGTGTAATAAAGCTGCATGCGGGATCGAGTCCAGCATATGGCAAAATTTTGAATTTTCAAGTAAAAAAATAAAAAAGGATAAAAATAAAAATGAAGATGAAATTAAAATTGTTGATCTATGTAGTTGTTTGCCTTATGGCCACTCTTCCGTCGGCATGGGCAAAAGAAGAACAAAAAAAAGGTGAAGCCTATAAGATGGATGATGTCGTTGTTACGACAACGCAAACGGAAAATACTTTATTAGAAACCTCTTCTAATATATCTATCATTACCAAAGCTGATCTGGAGGCAATGGACACAAAAAATATTGCCGATGCAATTAAAAAAATACCCGGTGTTTATTGTACCAATGCTTCCGGCCTGGAGCCGAAACTTTCCCTGCGGGGCACCCATATAGGAATGAGCGGCGGTGCACTGGTTTTGCTAAATGGTGTCCCCATGACCATGGGTGAATTCGGTTACACAGATTTCGAATCAATTCCTGTGGACAATATCGAACGGATTGAAGTAGTAAAAGGCCCCATGTCTGCATTGTATGGGGGAGACTCAGCCAGGGGAGTTATCAATATTACCACTAAAAGGAGTGGGGAAACAATTAACGGAAAGCTTAGCGCAATTGCCGGTTCTTATAATGATCAGCGGTATTCCGTCCTCACTTATGGAAGCAAGGGTAAATTCGATTATAATCTGAACCTGAAAAAACGGGAACAGGATGGATACCGGGATAAAACATCCCTGGACAACTATTATTGCAATGGAGAAATTGGGTACTGGCTGTCGGAAGCAACCCGTATCGGCGTGTATCTGAACATAACTGACAAAGAGAGAGTACTGGCTAAAAAACTGACAAAAGAGGAAAGAGACGAAGACCCCAAGCAGGCCACTGATTACAGTGAAACCGAGAATACGGATATTATCATTGGCTTAAATCTTGAGACAAAAAAAAATCTGTTCGATTTCAAGACCACGCTTTACTATAAAAACAGGGATAAAGAGTATGAAAATTATTTAAATGCCACATCCACACCTTATAAAAAAGATATGGACGAAGATGTCTATGGTATCCGAAGCATTGTTACTTATAAACAGCCTCTGTTTAATAAAAAAAACCGCCTCTCATTGGGCTTTGATTATGATTATGATAAAAGTGATTTAAAAACCGTAAAAGCTGCTTCAAGAACTGCTGGTATTCCCTATACAGTTCTCGATCCTAAAAAAACCGGTGATTTTAGCCGGAAGGAACTGGGTCTATTCCTTCAGGAAGAAATTTCTCTTTTCGACAATTTAACCCTGACCGCCGGCCTCCGATACGACTATTTTGAATTTGATAATAACGCGGACTACGATTTCAGCAATGGAGGCGAATATAAATATGATAAAAAGCCTGATTATGACAAATGGAACCCCAGGGTGAGTCTTAACTACCGGCCCTTGGATAATTTAAGCGTTTACGGCAGTTACGCAAGATCCTACCGTGCCCCCAATCTTTATGATTATTATGCCAGCGGTTCCTATTCCTCCAAGAATGCTTATACATTAAAGCCTGAAACATTTACTCAGTATGAAGCAGGTGCTCGTTATGCTGTTGCACAATGGCTAAACATTGACACCGCAATTTTCCATATCGAAATTGAAGATATGCTCGATTCAGCCTATGATGAAAGCGGAAAATATATGGGAAAACAGAATATAGGTGAAGTTGAAATCAAAGGATTTGAACTTGCGCTTTCGGGTATGCCGGTTGACTGGTTTTCGTACAAAATTGCCTATACTTATACAGATGCCAGGTATACGGATGATATTTTAGCCAAACAGGATAGAACAACCACGGTTAATATCGATGATAATCGTCTTACCAAGATTTCTTATAACAAGCTGAATATTGATTTTAATACCCGGTTATATAAATGGACGGAGTATAAACTGCTGTGGTATGTAAATCTGATGGCGCAGGATGAATTTCAGATGGACAAAACAAATACCGATTGTTACCCAGGTTATGCAATAGTTAACACAAAGCTGCGCCTGGAGCATAAATCATATGAGGCCTTTGTGGCTGTGGATAATGTTTTGGACAAGGATTATGACGGATATGCCTACCGAAGCTACGG
>CAZNFB010000046.1:0-13556 GCA_964572105.1 uncultured Desulfobacteraceae bacterium | reverse complement strand
GGCAGGCGCCTCAACACTTAAAATTGCGAACTTATTTCGTCCCCGTTCCTTAGAGATAAAATCCCTTTAACATGAGTTAATAAAATGTAACCATTCAGCTAATATGTAGGGCAGCAGGTATAATCTGATTAAACCATGAAAAACTCACAGATAAGAGGTCGTAAAGAAAGAATCTGTTAAAAATATAAGCTTGCGTAATAGTATACCAGAAAATAACGTCAATAAGGAACGAGGACGAAATAACTTGGTATTTTAAGCGTCGATCCATCCTGCCTGACTGCGTTACAAAAGCGTAGCAATATCTTGATATTCCTACACTTTCGCGCCTTGCCAGGCAGGCGCCTCAACACTTAAAATTGCGAACTTATTTCGTCCCCGTTCCTTAGAGATAAAATCCCTTTAACATGAGTTAATAAAATGTAACCATTCAGCTAATATGTAGGGCAGCAGGTATAATCTGATTAAACCATGAAAAACTCACAGATAAGAGGTCGTAAAGAAAGAATCTGTTAAAAATATAAGCTTGCGTAATAGTATACCAGAAAATAACGTCAATAAGGAACGAGGACGAAATAACTTGGTATTTTAAGCGTCGATCCATCCTGCCTGACTGCGTTACAAAAGCGTAGCAATATCTTGATATTCCTACACTTTTGCGCCTTGCCAGGCAGGCGCCTCAACACTTAAAATTGCGAACTTATTTCGTCCCCGTTCCTTAGATCAGACAGGGCGGATATGGAATCCGTCCCTACTCGGTATTTCGTTCCAAATCCGATGGACCATCATTCCCGCATCATTCAATATCACCTAAATAAATTTGTAATAATTTTTAAATTGTTGCGTAGTAGTAAATTACGGGGCAGCTGTATAATTTTCTTATTTTTATAACAGGATTTCAGGAGTAAGGTACTAATTTATAATAAAAAATGAATCACGATTACGCAAAAAGATGCCGAATCAAGGCAACGACAATTTAAATTTGGAATGCTATGAATTTGTAGCAAGGAGGGTGTTATGTATAAATTGAAGAGTAATCCATTATATAAAAATTTGTTTAACCTATTACTCTTGCTTGTAGTGTTAATGGGAATTTATAGTTGTGCAACAGAGTCTCACAGGATAGTTGCCTCAGAGAAAGTTGAATCCTATGCAACAACCTATAATGGGCCGCGAACGACGATGGTTGTTGGTAACTTTCAAAATCGCTCTAGTTACATGCAAGGCTTATTCTCTTCGAACACTGACAAGCTAGGAAATCAGGCTAAAACTATATTGAAGACTCATTTGCAACAAACCAACCGATTTAACATTGTAGATCGACAAAGTTTGCAGCAGAATGAGCAGGAAGCAAAATTCATCGGAGTCAAGCAAAATATTCAAGGTGCTCGTTACACAGTAACCGGTGACGTTACTGAATTTGGCCGGAAAGTAACCGGAGATCGTCAATTATTCGGAATATTTGGGGCAGGGAAGAAGCAAACCGCCTATTCAAAAGTTTCACTTAATATTGTTGATGTCCTGACATCTCAAATTGTTTACTCAACTCAAGGCGCGGGTGAGTATGCAATGAGTAATCGGGAGGTTCTTGGTTTTGGTGGTACGGCAAGCTATGACGCAACCCTTAACGGAAAAGTATTAAACTTTGCCATTATGGAAGCGGTTAACAATATAGTGCGCGATATTGAGAATGGGGTATGGAAAGTTCAGCAGACAGGGAAGGAATAAAGATATGAATTTAAATAAGTGGTATATGCTTTTATTATTAAGCGCGTTTATAGTGACTGGATGTGCGACCAATAAAGATATATATTATTGGGGGGAATATGAAGAATTAATTCATGACACCTATCTGAAACCAGGATCAGCAGATCCACAAACACAGATCGAAAAACTAAGTGCAGATCTTCAAAAGTCCGAGGCAATGGGAAAAAAAGCTGCGCCTGGCATCTACGCTCATTTGGGCTATTTGTATGCCTTGCAGGGTAAGGATTCACAGTCAAAGTCAGCATTTATGGAGGAGCTGGCCTTGTACCCGGAATCAAGCATTTTTATCAATGGAATGATGAATCGCGCCATACAACATGAGGAGGATCAGTAATGAGAAGCTTATTCAGGCAGTGCTTTCTGTTTCTATTTTGTGTCACTCTCCTTACTTCAGGCTGCACAACCATACAGCCTTATGACTACACTGCATTCGAGAGAAGCAAACCAAGGTCTATTGTGGTTATTCCGCCAAATAACAACTCTATAGAAGTCAATGCACCGTACATCTATTTATCTACGCTTACACGTCCTTTGGCTGAGAAAGGTTATTATGTTTTCCCTGTTTCTGTGATTGACCATTTTCTTAAATCAAATGGTTTGCCAACTCCTGCTGAGATGAATGGCATCCCTCTGGATAAAATTTATAAGCATATCGGGGCTGATGCAGTACTTTACATTTCTATTGAAGACTGGGGACAAAAGTTTCAACTCTTGCAATCTGTAACAAAGGTTCACGTAAATCTCAGGTTGGTTGATGTGAAAACGGGTGAACTTCTATGGGAGTCAACGGCTATAGCTAAAAAGTCTTCTGGAGATGGTGGCGGCGGACTTGCTGGCGCACTTGTAAGTGCGGTTGTTACCCAAGTACTGGCCTCTACCATCGCAGACCCAACATTTGATCTGGCCAGGGAGGCAAACAATTCGGCAATAAACAGCCAAGTGAGAGGAATGCTTGATGGCCCGTATAAACCATCATATGAAAAATCATCGGGCGGGAATTAGGGACGTACGCAAAAATAACTTTACATGAACACTTAAAAACGCGAATTTATTTTTGAGTGCACCCTCAACGCGGCTAAAATATCGATGGTGAGAAATGATAGACAATTATGAAAAAATTGTTCAAGATAATCTTAATCAACTATACGGTAATCTTCCGAAAGACCTTGCAAAGAACCTTCCAGGAGAGCAGGATGGAGAACGCTTTATTCTTGATGCATTTGGAGAAAAGTGCCTGATTGAACCAAAAGGGATTACTCTTGGTGATGAAAAACACTCTTCCGTGTTTGGTATTTTAATATCTCTTTATGCATTGAATGCCTGTCCCGATGTATCTGTTCCCACGCCGTTAAAAGCGTTCAAGGAGTTTCCTGACAGTATGCCTTATGTGGGAGCCTTTGCGACACATACTGAAAAATTGATTGTCCCCCATGTGCCCAAAATCAAAAAGTCGGTCCTGACTATTACCAAAACACTTAAGGGGGAGGAAGCTCCTGCTGGAACAGGTGGAGATTTTTCCTTTATTGTTTATCCTCTTCCTAAAATAGCGCTTTGCTATATTTTTTATGAACCGGATGACGATTTTCCCGCTTCAGTAACATGCTTATATTCAAATAACGCGCTGCTGTTTCTACCAGTAGATGGCCTTGCCGATGTAGGGGAATACTGTTCAAAAAAAATTTTAAAACTGATTAAATAATTATTAGTGGCTTTAAAATATAACAAGGCTAATGAAATTATTTTAAACGGAAACGCGTTGATATTACAGAAAATATTTATTCAACAAATTACCTGCTTAACCCAGTACCCTTTTTTAGCTGAATTTCAGGATTCCATGAAAGCCATTTTTTTTCCCCTTTTTCATGGAGAGTAAACATATCCCCATCCCCGGCAGGATTACCATTTTGATCTTTTTGATAATTTTCAGGGGTCGCCATTGCAATACCTCCGGCAACAATCGATTCAATTGATTCAGCGTTAATCTCAACCCCTGAAAAAATGCTTCCGGCCACTTTTATGCCGCTTACATTCCAGAATTTGGTATTTCCCCGAATAAGAGGGGTGTAAGCGGGAGAGATGTTAACATATACCCAGACCTTGCTGGCTGTTGGGGAAAGGTCATACCCTGTCACACTCCCAATACGGATTTGCCGGTAATAAATAGGGGAGCTTTTTTTTAATGAGCCAAGGCGCGGGCTTTGAAGGAGAATATTTAATCCTGTCTTGATCTCTTCCTTTAAAGGAGGAGCATCAAGGGCAGTAAGTTTAACAACAAACTTTCCTTTTCCTGGTTTTATGGTGATATATGGGCCGGTAATTATAGTATCAAGATTCTTCACCCCGGCAAGGCTGAGTTCAGGGGTCACCAGCCAGATTCTGGTGTCTTCGCAAAATAGTATTTTAAATTCTTTATCCACAAGAACCGTGGCAATAACCGACTCCATATCCTTGCTGTATGCCACTTTTTTTACTTTCCCCAGGGTTATCCCCTGGTACTTTAGCTCAACCCCCTCTTTAATACCATGGGGGCTGGGAAAGCTAATAAAAAATTTTGTTTTGTCAGCATCAAGTGCGGCCTGGTAATCATGATAAAGTGTAAAAAAATGATTCTTCTTAACCGGTTCACCCGGAGACGGTGCAAAAAACGCAATGCCTCCTGCAATAATACTCTTTAAAGAACCCGTTTTAATATGAACTCCGGAAAAATTTCCTTTAATATCTATTCCGCTTACATTATAAAATCGGCTTGTTGTTTTAAGAAGATGGGCATATTTTTTTTGAATAAAAGCATCAAGAATAAATTCACCCCCTTTTTCTGTCATTTGAAAACCGGTAATCTCTCCAACTTCAACCTGTTTATAAAGAACAGGAGCCCCGGAAGTGACAGATTTAAGAGTCGGTGCCTGCAATCGTATTTTTAATCCCCTGGATTGCAGTTCAGGAGTTGCGTCTATTGCCTCCTGGTAACTTTGATAAAGATGGAATGATTTTTCCTTATTTATATGGGGGGAACCGGCCGGGTTTTTTTTTTCAGGGGTGATAAATGCAACGCCTCCTGTAAAAAGGGTTGTAAGTGTTTCAGCTTTTACACTTACACCGTCAAGACCGGCATCAATATGGATTCCCCCTGTTTTCCAAAATACGGAATCAGGCCTTACAAGGTGAACATATTTCGCATATATCAAAAAATCTGCTAAGATATGATTGCCCTCCGGGGCAAGATCAAAACCTGTAATCTCCCCCACCTGAAACTCTCTGTGAAAAACCGGAGCACCAATGGAAAAAGATCTGGAATTTTCAGAGACAAGAGTAAACTCTTTTCCTTGTCTTAGTATGCTTTTTGAATTTGGCTGTACCCCTGCTGTAAAATTATCGCAGAATTCTCCTCCCCCGGGTTCAAAAGCGATATATGCTCCCTTTACTATGGTGTCTATGTTCTGGATTCTATTAATTGAAAAATTAGGCCGGGCTACCCAAAATCTGGTTTTTTCCCTTAATATAAATTCCGATTCCGGGTTGATAATAATATTTGCGGTAACTGTTTTTTCATCATCTTTATTAAAGGTGAGGCTGCTTACTGTTCCCACCTTAAATCCACGGTACATAACCCTGGAAGTATCAGCCATCAAACCTTCTGCAGAACAAAGTTTAAGAGTCATATGGATCCCTAATTTGGAATCATCCCGATCTGAATATAAAGTAAAAAGATGGCCGTTTTCGGCATTTGGGCTATCTTTTTTTGATTCCGGCGTATACATCCCGATCCCTCCATAAATCAGAGAGGAAATACTCTCCATCTGCAATTTAAATCCCGAGAGATCCCCCTTAAGAGTAATGCCGCTGGCATTCCAGAATCTGGTATCTTTTTTAACAAGATGGGCATATTCAGGTTTGATGTACGCATTAATCAGAACATTTTGTTGATTCATTAAAATATATCCCTGAACAGAACCGATGGAAATATTTTTAAAATAAATCTGGGAACCTTTTTGAAGAGAGCCAAGGGTCGACGTATTAAATTTTATATGGAGACCAGGGGCAGTAATGGGAACAGATGGAGAATCAGCCAGCCCTGTGAATTCTCTTGCCGGAAGTTTGGAGGTGCCGGATCTGGTTTCAATATAACTCCCTGAAAAAAGAGTGTTAACACCGCTGATTCTACCGGCAGAAATTTCCGGCCGCACAAGCCAGAACAGAGTATCTTCCACAAGACTATCTTTTGTTTTTGAATTCATTTCAATATAAAGGTCAACCCCCTTCATATTTTCATCGACTGTTACCTCCATGACCGTCCCAACAGGAATCCCCCTGTAGATTATTTGCGTTTTGCCAGGAACAACACTTTCAGCATTTTCAAAATGAACAATTATATTAATTCCAGCATCCTTGACACCTTTGAAAATAAGCCACCCTCCTATTACAAGGGCCACAACCGGCAAAATCCAGATTGGGGATATTCTGGTTCTTTTTTTAACCAGGGGAGCTTCCATTTAACCTCCTTGATTTTGATATTCATCCCACATAAGACGCGGGTCAAAAGTAGTTGCTGCAAACATGGTGGCCGCCACCACACCAGTAAAATATGTTGCAGCGGGTGCGGGTGCTATGGAGGATAGAATCCCAAAGTCAATAAATGCCTGAAGAAGTGCTATTACAAAGATATCAAGCATTGACCAGCGCCCCACAAATTGAATAAACCTGAACATCAAAGCCCTCTGTTTTACTTTGGTTTTCCATTTAAAATGAATCGAAAAAAGTATCAGGCCAATCCCTGTGATTTTAAAAAGAGGGATCAGAATACTGGCGGTGAAAATAATTAGCCCAATTCCATAGGAGCCTTCTTTAAAAAAATATATAATCCCTTTCATTATTGTGGAATCATCAGGTACACTCATGGAATATACCCGCATAATAGGTAAAAGATTAGCAGGAAAAACAAGAATGGCAGCAGTTATAAGAAGCGCCCAGGTTCGTGCAATACTGGCAGGCTTGCGAAAATGAATGCTGCTGCCGCATCTTGGACATAATTTAGCTGTCACCCCATTTTTTCCAATGGCCGCAAGGGTTTTATGGCACCCATGGCACAGGGCAATTCCAGCCTTCATCCCTGTTATGTTATGCAGCTCATTTTTTTTAATATTTTTTCCCATGTTTTATTTTTTTAAGAAAGCCCCTTTTTTTCAATGAGGCTCCAGAAAAGATTTTTATCCATGGCTGTTGAGGAACAAAAGGTAATAACTAATAGACCAATAAAAAAGAAAAACCCGGGTTCATATTGAATATTTACTAAGTGATACATTTTAATAATCGTTACCAGTATGCCGATCATATATACATCAAGCATTTCCCACTCATCTATAAAAGAATAGCACCTCATGAACAAAGGGAGGAAAGCAGAATAACGTTTTAATTTAAGGGATATGGAAATAATAAAAAGCAGCAAAAGTTTAATCAGAGGAAATAAAAGACTGGTGAATGCCACCATTAGAGAGACGAATAAATAGCCTTTATCATAAAATAGTATAACTGCATCAAAAATTGAACAGCTTTGCTTAAACCCAAAAGTGTCTAAAGTCATTAAAGGCATTAAAGAGGCTGGTAAATAGAGTAAAAGAGCGGTAATACTTAAGGCCAGTGTTCTACTGATGGAATTTTTTTTTGGCTCGCAAAGCTTGCATCCACACCTTGGACAAAAAAGGGCATACCCCACATCAACCGAGGGATTTTTAAAAAGCAGATCGCAATCATAACAGATTATTAATTCTGATATATCTGTTGTTTGGATTACAGTTTTCATTTTTGTTTGCGTATATGTTTTCCACTAATACTTAATTAGAGAATCGGGTAGTTCCTGTACAAGTAATATAGATTTTCCGACGGTAACGCTAAAGTTTTTAGGGAATAATGACAAGAAAACAAAATAAATACAATAATTTTAATTAAAAGGGTACTCTTTTCTGGACTGTCTAACGATATTTTAACGTAAATTTATTATTCCGGGAATATTTTTTCGATAATAATGTTTTTTATTAGCTGGCGGGGAGAATGGCTTGACATTTCAGATTAAAGGGGAAAAATTATTTTTAATAAAAACAGTATAAACATTCAAACTATCTGGCAAAATCTTATTGGCTTTGCTTTTTTGATATTTTCTTTAGGAACTGTTCGTACATTAGCTGTTCTGTTTAGCCCACAAAATGAAGGGTTTTGTAAATCGATCAGCTGATAATCTGTGCATATGCACTATGGTTATGTATAGATTCAAAATTTTCAGCACTAACGGAAAACCATGTGATATTATCGTCCTGATTCAGTTCTACAGCTATGTCCCTGACTATATCTTCAACAAATTTAGGATTTGTATAGCCTTTTTCTGTAACATACTTTTCATCGACACGTTTTAATACTGAATAAACATCGCATGAGGCTGCGTTTTCCACAAGATTAATCATATCTTCAAGCCAGATGAATTTTTTAAATCTTGTTTTAAGCAGAACACTTCCCCTCTGGTTATGGGCTCCTTCCTTACTTATCTCCTTTGAACAGGGACAGACCGAAGAAATGGGGACATTGACCTCCAGGATAAGATCCATATCTCCATTGGAATAGGATGCTCCGATAAATGTGCATGTATAGTCCATCAAGCCTGGGATACCACTTACAGGAGCCTTTTTCTCAATAAAATATGGGAAGGTCACTTCAATATGCGCAGAAGCTGCGTCTAAATATTCTTTCATCTGTTCAAGTATAACCGAAATTTTTTTTAGTGAGACTTCAGGTCTGAGCAAATGAAGCATTTCCACAAATCTGCTCATATGTGTACCCTTATACTCACCGGGTAAATCAACATACATGTTTATTGAAGCAACGGTATTTTGCAAACCATTGTTTCTGTCCAAAACGGTTATGGGATATTTCAAATTTTTTATACCCACTTTGTCAATTGATATGTTTCTGTTATCTGGCTGACTTTGAATATCGATCATTTTATTTTATACTTACTTTAAAAAAATTTATGAACTAAAAACACAAAACTTAAAATAAGACCTGGCCAGCATGATTCACTGAAGCAATGGCCTTTAAATTTAAAAATTTATAACAAATATTCTGTGTTGACATTACTCATGGCTCTAAAAATATTCCCTTTGATTTTGCTATTACTCTTATAAAGCTGCTCCAGCAGGAGTCTTACTTTATGCCGTTTAGAATTTGTTGCACTTGGGCACTTATTGGGGTATACAGGAAAATTCATTTTTTCGGCAAAACGTCTGATTACATCTTTTGGTACAAAGGAAAGTGGCCTTATTATTTGAAATTTACCTTGAAAAAAAGGTTGAACCGGCACCATGGTTCTAATCTCACCTGAATAAAAAATGTTCAAAAAAAGTGTCTCTATAATATCATCTTTATTATGCCCCAGGGCGATCTTTGTGCAGCCCAGGTCTTCGGCAATTTCAAAAATACGTTTTTTTCGCAATCTGGAGCATAAAAAGCAGGGATTCTCCCTGTTTTTCGAACTGTGAGCAACATGGCCATTATCTGTATACTCCACGATTATTTTATGTCTGGTTTTACCGGTCCAACCCTCAAGAAACCTGGAAAATTCTCCATCAAATCCAGGATCAATGTGGACTAGGAAAAGTTGATAGTTCACCGGTATTCTGGCCAGCCGCTCACGCAAAACCCAAAAAAGCGTTGTACTGTCCATCCCCCCTGAAAGCCCCACCAGTATCCTATCACCATCGGATATCATTTCATAGTGCGAAACAGCCTTGCCCACATTCCTTTTTAAAATCCTGTAGGCATTTTTATGCATCCGTTTTTTTGTTTTTTGTTTTTTGTTTTTTGTCAGGTTCAACAATGGTCAATTTACCTGCTGCAACCTCCCGCATTGCCACCACTACATCTTCGTTTTTGGGTGAATGTACAAGATATTCCGATCCTTCCCGAAGCTGACGCACACGTTTTGCAACCATATTAACCATCATGAAACGGTTGGGCACCCTTTTGAGGCAATCTTCTATGGTAATTCTCGCCATCTAAAAATCTCCTTGAAAAAAATTGGCTTCTTAAAATCTGTAACAGAAACAACGTGATTATAGATTTTCATACAAATAATTTTATACTGCATTACCGGTGATCGAGGTATTACAATATGCCTTCCTCCCTTTTGCCCTATGTTAAATTTTTAAATCGGGTAATTATCTGGCAATCTATATTATTACCGTATTTCTATTAGCTCATAATTTTTTTTTCCGGCAGGAGCATTAAAAGTTATATCATCACCCGGTTTTTTTCCTAAAATTGCTCTGCCAATGGGAGAAAGAATTGAAATACGATTTTTCCCCACATCCGACTCTTCAGGCCCAACCAGTTGATACTCTGTTTCCTCGCCTGTATCAATATTTTCTAAAAGCACAGTGCTCCCGAAAATAGCTTTATCTTTAGGTAACATTCCCGGATCAATAATATCCGCACTGCCAAGTTTATAATCCAACTCTCCTATTCGACACTCTAAAAAGCCCTGCCTGTCTTTTGCAGCTTCAAACTCGGCATTTTCAGAAAGATCTCCATGGGCTCTTGCCTCTTCAATGGCCTTAATATTTGCAGGCCTTTCAAACTTTTTAAGACGCTGAAGTTCCTTTTGCAGGTTCTCATAACCAAGCCGTGTAATAGGTGTTCGTTCCAACGTAATACTCCATTATAGTTTTGTTAAGTAAAATTATTTATGTGACGATCTATATATGTTGTATCCTATCATTGATTGATATATTCTGCCACAAGATCCCCCACTTCCTTAGTGGAATATCCCATTTTTCCGGCTGCAATCTCCTTTAAATCATTTTTCAAGACTTTTTCCACACCTTTTTCAATATGCAGCGCCCCTTCCGGCTCTCCTAATGTTTCCAGCATAAGGCCGGCAGCTGATATGGCGGCAATGGGGTTTATAATCTGTTTGCCTGTATATTTGGGAGCGGAGCCTCCTATCGGTTCAAACATGGAAATTCCTTCCGGATTAATATTCCCCCCTGCTGCAATTCCCATCCCCCCCTGAATCATTGCAGCAAGATCTGTAATAATATCTCCAAACATATTATCTGTAACAATAACATCGAACCATTCCGGATTTTTGACCATCCACATACATATGGCATCCACATGGGCATAATCGGTCTGAATGTCGGGATATTCTTTTGCAACTTCATAAAAAGCCCGCTCCCACAGGTCAAAAGCATAGGTAAGTACGTTTGTTTTTCCGCAAAGGGTCAGTTTTTTTGCCTTGTTACGTTTCCGGCAGTACTCAAAAGCATATCTAACACACCTTTCAACACCTTTGCGTGTGTTAATCGATTCCTGAATTGCAACTTCATCCGGAGTTCCACGCTTAAGACAACCCCCGGCTCCTGTGTAAAGACCTTCAGTATTTTCACGCACCACAACAAAATCGATATCTTCAGGTTTTTTCCCTTTTATTGGAGTTTCAACCCCTTCATACAACTTAACCGGTCGTAAATTTATGTACTGATCAAAATCAAATCTTAATTTAAGCAGAAGTCCTTTTTCTAGAATACCCGGCTTAACATCAGGATGACCAATGGCCCCCAGATATATTGAATCTGCTGAAGCAAGGGCTTTAAATGTTGTATCTGATAAAATTTCTCCGGTTGCCTGGTAATGTTCGCCACCTAAGTTGTAATAGGTGTAGTTCAAGATTATATCAATTTTTGAGGCGGCTGCATCCAAGGCTTTAACGCCTTCCGCTACAACCTCAGGCCCTATTCCGTCGCCCGGAATTACTGCAATTTCATATTTTTTAGACATAGTTTAAACTCATTAAAATAAAATTATTTGGCATCTTTCATAAACCATAAAAAGAAGTTTACACTTTTTTAAAAACGACATTTGATTATATCAACTACTTACATTAAAATCGTTCCCCGCGCAGGAGAGAATTCAGGAAATAAAACCAACCCTGAATTTTTGACATTACTTGTCCCGGAAAGTGTAAACCGATGAATAAAGAATGCCATGATAAAACAGAAATTTTGAATCAATCTTTAAAGAAAGATGGACAAAATGGAAGGATTGTTTTTAACAGGAAAATTACAGGTATAGAGATTAGTCGACCCAGACCTCTGTAAAAAAACCCGGCAGGAAGCATAAAATATTATTTTTTAAGACCCATAAATATATCATCCGAATTTAATTCTTCAATATCGCACGCCGCAGGCTTTTTTTGCCGTACAAAATTTATCAGGCCGGAAATCGTATAAGCAACCGCCAAAATAAATAAAGTGACTGAAGGTTCAGCAGCAATAAAAATTAACACTAAAATAACAACAACAAGATTATTGAATTTCATCCTTTTAAGTAGTTCCGGTCTTTTTAAGCTTTCATATTTAATTGTACTCACCATTAAAAATGAAAGAAAATACAAGAATACAAGGAGAAAAACCGGATTGGCCTCAAAGATTTCAATTCTGTGTAAAAATAAAACCATTGTTGCGTTCATTCCAGCAGCAGCAGGTATGGGGAGACCGGTAAAATAAGTGCTGTGGGAATTGCTTGCCTGGGCATTGAACCTTGCAAGCCTTAAAGCCCCGCATACAAGGAATAAAAAAGCTGCAAGCCATCCTATTCTTCCTAAAGGTTCAAGTGCCCAAAGATAGATCATTAATCCAGGCGCAAATCCAAAAGATATAATATCCGCAAGGGAGTCATACTCAATGCCGAATTTACTGGTTGTATTGGTGGCCCTGGCAATCTTGCCGTCCAGTGTATCAAAAACTGCCGCAATTATGATGGCGACGGCAGCAGCAACAAAATTTCTGTCCAAAGACGATATTACGGAATAATAACCGCAGAAAATATTAAGAGAGGTGAATATATTCGGTAGAATATAAATTCCTTTGTGCAATCTCTTTTTTTTATTTTCTTGTTTACCAATTTTGCCTATTTTCATAATAAATATCCCAGAACAGTTTCCCCTGAGGAAACTTTATCACCAACAGATACATTAAGCCTTGCGCCGGCCGGGAGGTAGACATCTAATCTTGAGCCAAAGCGTATTAATCCGAACCGCTGACCCCGCTCAACAAGATCTCCTTTATTTATTCTGCAGACAATACGCCTTGCAATGAGCCCTGCAATCTGAACAAAGCATATTTTATCCCCTTTTTCCGTTTCAAGAAAAAGTACATTATGCTCGTTTTCTTTTGATGCCTTGTCAAGATGTGCTGAAAAAAATTTACCAGGATAATAGTCTATCCCCACCACTTTTGCTTTGCAGGGAATTCTGTTTACATGAACATTGAAAACCGACATAAAGATGCTGATTTTAATTGATGGTCCCTGGGTAAAAGGGGAGTTTTCAATGGCCTCTGCAATAATTATCTTACCATCCGCCGGCGATACCAGAGCATTTGCATCCTGGGGGATGATCCGTTCAGGATCTCTGAAAAACCAGCAAACAAAAGCTGTGCACAATAAAGATAGTACCGCCAGAACCGATACACCAAAAAAGGTAAACAGCACGGTTACAAGGGCACATATGAGTATAAAAGGGTAGCCTGCTTTTTCCACAATATAATTAGTTTAGTAAGGGTTGGTAATAAAGTCAAGAATAACCGTAATTATTCAGCTAATATGTACAGCAGCAGGTATAATCTGCTGCGTATCTTAAATCAGCAACGCTGAATAGTCACGTTCAGATAACAAATACAAACCTAATTGTTTTAGGAACGAAAATTTTATAAGTTGAACGAAATAGCTTGTCTTTTGACCCATCTACT
>CAZNFB010000045.1:0-13787 GCA_964572105.1 uncultured Desulfobacteraceae bacterium | reverse complement strand
TAAGTTCAAGTAAGGAAAAAAATTTAACAGCAAGTGCCTTGAAAACAAATAAAATTACGGTGCAATTTGTATATTTTATTGAAAAAGGTTGAAATGAAAAAACTTGACACATGGTGGCAATTTATTTATTAGAATAATAAATATAAGTTTTGCGCACCTAATAATAAGGATGGTACGAATGGTAATTCGTAGTAGAAAAAGTCTGCTTGACAAGGGCCTGACTTCCGTGATGGAAGATTATCTGGAGACGATTGTTGAGCTCCATGAAAAAAAAAGGGTTGTTAGGGTTAAGGATATTGCTGAAGGGATGAATGTTAAAATGTCCACGGTCACCAGTATGCTTAAAACATTGAGCGGCAGGAAATTGGTTAATTATGCAAAATACGAGTATGTGGAACTAACAAAAGAAGGGGAGGCTGTTGGAAAAGAAATGCAGCGGAGACATGGGCTTTTGCTTAAATTTTTGACTGAAATCTTAAAAATTGATTTTAAAACAGCAGATAAAGATGCCTGTAGAATGGAACATGCCCTTAGCCCTGTAACCCTGGACAGCTTTACTGATTTTATGGAGTTTATTCAGACATGCCCAAGGGCAGGAGTGAGTTGGCTTGAGCATTTTGAAGAATATCGGCTGCATAGGCATAATCCAGAAAAATGCCAGGCTCGCAGTGAAGTTTTTTTAAATGAATTTAAAGACAGAGTTACTCCCTTAAAAAATATTTCGCCCCATGATATTACTAAATGATCTGAACATCGATTCATATATAGATGTTCACATAAAAAATTTCACGGGGTTATCCGCCGCCTGGGTATTCTCTTCCCTTTGGCCCATCAGGTAATTTTATTCTGAAGCAGTTCCATAAATGCCTCAACCCTTGTTGTGAGCTGCCCTGTGTTATCTGCGGCATAGTCTGTCTCTATGTAAAGCATCGGTATTTCGTATTTTTCAAGAATTTTTTCAACAAGTTTAGCCTCCATATGGTAGAGCTGACATCCGGTAAAGGACTGATATATAACGCCATCAGCAAAGAAGTCCTTGACCATGGTTAGTATTTTTCGTTCTCTGTCAATGTTCGGAGTAAAGCTGGGACATGTGCATGGCTTAAGGTATCTGTCTGCTATGGCGGGAATCATGTCATACAGGGACCACTCGTCCACCGCAACTGTATCATAAAGTAGTCTGCCTGATGAACAAAATTCCTCTGCTACGACAATTCCGCCAATTTGTTCTATGAGAACAGGTATTTTCATATTTGGAAATATAGATGGCGAACCTGTCAAAAATATACGCGGAGCTTTTTTGCTGACAATATACTGCTTCTTCATTGCTCGGTCGTCGAGTTCGTCATTAAGAAGGGATAGCCTGTATGTCCAGCTTATTATATCATCAAAAAAATATGCGTTGGAAACAAGTATGGCATCTTTTCCCAGGATAACAGGCCATTTTTTTCGAATGTTATAAAAACGCCTGAACTGGGCCTGGGCAAGGCTGACAATACTTATGGCTTTTTTTAGTCTTTTCCTTGTCAACTTTTGCCCTGTAACATTTTCCAGTTTTTTTGCCAGTTTTTTTACTATACTTTGCCAGTAAAATCTTGCTTCTTCTGTATCTTTTGAAGGTGGAAGTTCCAGCGTGTAAAAAGGAATCCTGCTGGTTCTTTCTATTTCGCCTATTTTTTTCTTTTGGTCACAGGTGGTTGGATTTATAATTATTAAGGGGTTTATGCCACGGGCAAAGATGTTTAGAGAAAGTGATCCCATGGTCGACTTTATTAAGGGGCAGGCTTTTGGCGAAAGCAACTCCGTTTCCGCCTGAGCCATTGAAAAAGCTCCTGAGCAAATTCGTACAGGGATTGCTCCCACAGCATATATCAGCTCTTCAGGTACCTGAATGCACATTGTACCAATCACAGGTTTGCCATTACAGGTTTCGCCTGTTTTTTCTAAAATAGTGCTGAACTTTTGATAAAAATATTCCATCCCTTCAGGATTATCTGAAAAATTCTCTTTTATCTCTTTTAGTTTTTTTTCTATCTCTAAGAACAGACTCCTTTTTGCACTGGCCCTTATATCTTCAAACCTGTTGTTCATAGTAAAATTATTTTTCATTACTCCATGCTCCGGTTGTCGGGGGGACTGTACCCTTCGGGGATATATCTTTTAAAAAAACCTGTTTCTGTGGAAGTGAAAAGGGGTATACTTAAAAAAGATACCGTAAGGCATCTCCTTTCCGGACAGGCTTCCACGCATTTAAAACACATAATACAATCCTCTTTTACCATGTTCTTGTTTGTAATATCATCCGCTATTTCTCTTATTCCCACATCACACACTCTGTAACAGTTGCCGCATCTTGTACATTTTGCTCCATCCTTGTTCAATCTGAAAAATGCAACTTTCGAAAATATAAATAAAAGTACGGCCATGGGGCAAAAAAGACAAAAAAATCTTTTTTTAACAAAAGCGCCTGTAATAAAAATTCCCGCAACAATTATCCCTGACGCTGTTATGAACATGGCTGTTTTTGTACTAAAATCAATATAAATTTGTGAGGTATTGCCGGAAAAAAGGGGGAGTAGGATTCTTCCAGGGCATATTTTGCAAAAAGGAGGAAAAATATCATGGGGCAATTCCGGAAGCCCCACAAAGGAATTTTTTACACCAATGGGAATTAATATAAGTAGAAATAAAAGGATATATTTGATTTTTTTCAGGTGATCGAAGACTGTTTTGTCGTAAATAGAAAAGCGGATATGTAAATATCTCCTTGTTTTTGTAATCCAATCCTGAATGGTTCCAAGGGGACAGATGTAACCGCACCACCCTTTGCTGAAAATCAGGGATAATCCAGCAAAAATTAGAAAGCCCTTAAGGAGATGGAGTCCTCTTGAGGAGGCAAATCTGCTTAAGGTAATATGAAGCTGATGCTGTAATGGGAGAAGATAACAGGTGCCTCCGCTTATTTTATTAAATGGGCAGGCAAAAACAGGGAGTTTTTCGCTAATGGTAATGGAAAAATAGCCCCCATATATAAATAGTATAAACGCCGCTATCTGAAAGTAAAACCTGAATCTGGAAAGATTTGAATTATTAATAAAGGTTCTAATCTTTTTCATTGAAAGTATATTCCTGAAATAATTTTTTCCGGCGGGTTCTGTGAAAATATATAAATACGGCTGTTGTTATAATGATAAATATTAGTAAAAAAAAGCCGTACATGGAGGATGAATAGAGAGTTTTTGAAGGGATATAACAACCTTTTAATGTCCCTGTATAATGAATCTGTTTATAGGCAATTCCTTTGTAGATGCCGGTCTTTTTTATTGTATGTTCAGCTGTTATCAAAAAAGTATGAATTTTTTTTTGGTTCAATGTTTTCCAATCTGGGTAATAATCTCCAATAATTTGAAAAACAGCTTCCCCGTTTATATCTGTCCCTAAGCTTTTACTCCATCCTTTTTGAGTCTTAAATGTTATTTTTGAGTCCTTTAAAGGAGTTCCATTAAAAAAGACTTTAAAGGTTGCTTTATCCCCGGATGACAAGAAAGTATGAAAATCCTCTCCTGGAATTCTTTTTCTGAGTATCTCAAAACAGATAGCGTGTTTCAGGATTTTAGGCGCCATTTTTTTTTTCATTCCACCATGGCCCTTGGAGCATTTGTGGGAAATGACCTCTGCTTTTGCCGTTATAATATTTAAGATCTCTTTTTTTACAAATTTTTCAATCAAATATAGATTATAAAAGCCCTCCAGGTTTCCTTCAAATGTCAGAAAATAGCCGGGGAGACCATGTGAAAGTTCACCTTTTATTAATTTTTTATCAGGGGAAAGTATGAAAAACACCGGTTTTTTTCTACTTGAATGATCAGCATATGGGGATTCAACTGGAAAATTGCCTGATCTTATCCATAAAATTTTTTTTTCTCTTCCATCTTCATCTTTTATACAGGCTTGACCGCGCATTCCATAATGGATTTTTTTGGATATCTTATCAGGTGGAGTGGCGGAGAACCATATATTCTCTAAGGCTGGTGCCTCCGATAGAAAAAGAATAAAAAAAATTACAGCTGAAAATATAGCTTTTGATCGCATATCAGAATGGCCTTTTTTAGTAACTGCTCAGTTGTGCTGATTTTAAAATTTTAACCCTGCTGTAAAAATAAGATTAAATGGCCAGCCCGGATAATAGGATTCTGTCCATTTTCCCTTTGTATTACTTGCGGATGCCCATGTTGCATATTTAGTATCAAAGAGATTGTTTATGGAAAGTGATGTAAAATATCGTTTCCACTTATATGTGACTTTGGTGTTCACCAGATAATGGCCTTTGTATGTATTGACATTTTTGTTATCCATATAATATTCATCCATCCATTTTAGACTTATATTTACCGTAAGACCCGCAGAGGTGCTGTATTTTAATATGGCTCCAGCCTGATGCTTTGGTGTTTTTTTTAAATGGTTCCCTGAATAGTCCGAATAATCGGTGAATTTTGCATTCAAATAAGCATAATTAATCGAAAAGAGTATGTTCTCAGAAAATTTTAAATCTGCTGCGGCCTCCATACCTTTATGACGTGTCTCTCCGATATTTTCATATTTGCCGGTTACATCATCTTTTAGAATCTGATCTTTAAATTCCATCCAAAAAAAAGAGACCTGATATTTTAATACCTCAAGACCATCTCCTCTTAAACCGAACTCATAGTTAGTTAAATATTCCGGTTCAAGGTCAGGATTAGGGGTAACACCATAACCTCCAATGAAAAGCTGAGAAATTTGGGGGGGATTAAATCCTTTTCCAATGTTTCCAAAAATCGTTAAATTTATTGCAGGAGTATAGGCCAAAGCTAACTTTGGGCTCCACGCTGAAATAGATGTTGAGCCTGAGCTGTCTCCATCACTTACAAATCGATCCTTCCAGTCATAACGGACAGTATCAGACCTTGTGCCAAGGGTCAGAATCAATGAATCAAAGATATTATAATCATCTTGAATGTAGCATCCGATTATTTCATAAATTCCTTTCCCGTTTTTTGTTAAATCTGTTTTATTTCCATTAAAATCGAGGCCAAAGCTCTTCCCACTTATTTTTTCCCTGGCAGCGCTGATACCTGACAGGATGCAATTTTTTTTCCCCAGAAAATTAAAAGGCTTATATAATTTAACCTCTGTACCAAAGAGGTTAAGATCATCTTCTGAGGTAAAGGTATCCAGATAGCCGCCCCCATGCTTTTTATTTCTGAAATAAAGATTTATTTTGGTATTAAATTTTTTTCCCCATATTTTGTCATGGGTAATTCCCAATCTAAAAAGATCAATATCACTTTTTGCGAATTTTTTTGTATTTTCTCTGGAACGGCTTTTGTATTGCTCCTTGCTCAGAGGGCCTGTGACATCTTTTTTCGAGACAATATAATCCATTGAAAGGAGGATATCCCCATATTTATAAAAATCCCTGTCTACTTTTGCACTGATTTTGTCTGTTTCATAGGAATTATGTTTTCTGTATCCATGGGTGAAATAATGTGTGGTATTTAAGTGCAATCCATACTCTTTGATCATCCCCCCACCGGTTGCCGTTATTTTTTTTGTATTAAAACTTCCGGCTGATCCCTTAATTTTCAGGCCAAAATCTGCAAGAGTATCCTTTGTTATAATATTTATCACTCCGGTTATTCCATTGGGCCCGTATAATGCAGAGACCGGCCCCTTGAGCACCTCTATTTTTTCTACATTTTCCAGATCGATTCCTTCAAAATCAACCCTTCCTGTTGCTTCATTTATAGGGATTCCGTCTAAGAGAACCAGTATACCTCTGGTTACATGGGAATGAAGACCAGCGCCTCGGAAGCTTATAACATTATATTCTCCATGGAATTTGTCTTCAGTGAAAATTCCTGGAATTTTTTCCAGGGCCTCTTCAATATTCCTTGAGTCTGTCTGTTCAATATCCTCTTTTGTGATCACATATGCAGATGCTGAAACATCTTTCATCTTTGTTTTTGTAGCTGTAACGATTATTTCATCAAAAAATATGTTCTTTTTCTCATTTTCCGTGGCCATGGTTAAGCTGGATTGAAAAAATAAGAAAAGAAAAAGGAATATGGGAAAATTATTTTTTTCCATTTTATAGCTCTTTAGGGCTTGGTTCTAATTTCACCATAGCTCAGTTTTGATATCTGAGGGTCAATGTTAGAGCCAACTCCATATTTAGTCTTCACTTCTCCAGAAGATTGGAAGCAAAGTGTAGTTTTCCAGTAAGTCCTGGATAAGCCGGTAGTGTCCGGTCCATGCAGATCAGCCCAAGAGGGAGTTTTAAAGTACGCAGGTCTGCTCCGGTTTTGGATATGAACCAATCTTTTGTTATTGCTTGATTAAATCTGAAATTTTTAAATTAAGGGTTCGTTCAAGAATAAGTCGGCCATTTTAAGTGTTGAGGCACCCGTCTGGCAAGGCGCGAAAACGCAAGAATATCAGGGTATTCTGAGATTTCGGAACGCAGTCAGGCGGGATGCATCGGCGCTTAAAAGGTCAAGTTATTTTTGTACGAGCCCTAAGACCATTGGTGGTTTGTCAGGAAGATTAAAATATCCTTTGAAAATAAGGGTGGGGTATTTTGAAATATGGAATGGAGAATATTGCCGGTGCATTAAAGCGATTTTGGCAGATAAAGATAAGATGTTTTTATAACCCTTAAAGATAAAGCCATATCCGTTTTTATGATCAGCCTTATGTTTTACCAGAAATTCTTCTTTTTTTTCCTGGGTCAAAAAAGGATTCTTGACAAGTTTCCCTTTAAACTGCCGGGTGTGGGACAGGGCTTTTTTTTTCTCGGTAAAAACATGTATTCTGTTTCCGGTATATGCCGAGGTAATAACATTACTTAATACATAAAAAGCATCCTTTGCTTTTATTTTTTTTCCTGAGGCCTCATCCGTGACCATAATAGAAAAAGTCTGTTTTACATTTTCCTTAAACCAGATCCGGGCGTTTGTAATCCCTGCAAAACTTTTTGGCATTTTGTCCAGGGGAGTAATTATTACTTCATAGAGCGGGTGGATTTCGCTGCCGTCAAGGGAACATCCTGGTGGCTTGTCTTTTTCCCTGTGCGGAGTTATCCATGTGAATACGCACATCAGAAACAGAATAGCAAAAATAATTATTGAAAATTTCATAATTTTTATCCGGAATCCATCCCTGTAATTAGGCGGAAAAATTAAAATTTATAGAAACAGATGGAAAGTTACCATTGCCAGGGAAATTATCAGGCTTGAAATTGAAAACAGGTAAAGCCTGTTTAAAGGGAATGTCAGTTTTCCTGCGGTGTCCTCATTTATGGTAACAATCTTTATCCCAAAAGTCCAGCCTAACCCAAAGGTGCCCAGCATAAAAAGACCGAGAATAATAAAGCTGTCAGGGACATACTGGAGAAGACAGTATGGGCAGTGATGATAAGGTAAATGCATCATCCTCGGCGCTATAATCTCAAACATGGCAAGTCCTGTTATAAAAAAATTTATGAGTCCCAGTATAAATATTAGTATAAAAGGCCTTTTTTGCCGGTCTTGTTTTGTACCTGACTTTTTTGCCAGGAGAGCGTACCAGGCTCCCCCTGCAAGAATGAAGTTGCTCAAATAATAAATAAAAAAAAGAGGTTTTTCGTAGTGCCGTCCCAATAACTGTTTACATATAGTAGCAGATAATCTGTGGGGAGAGTCCAGGGGCAGAGTACAGCATCTCACCGTTGTATCTGAATTCATCATCAGGAAAAAAAGGAGGTCTCCAGCACTGTCAATTATAACAAGGAAGCTGATAAACAAAAAGAATATCAGCTTTTTTAAAAATAATGATTCGATTTTGCATTGCCTGGTCAGGTAATGCAAAATTAGCCAGCCTCCAGTAAAGAAAAAAATTATCGGTTTAATAATTTCAAGAAATCCGCACAAATTTGGAATGACCTGTGTAACTCCATAAATACACATGGCCCCTTCAATATCTTTAACAAAACTCTGTAAGGCTACATAGAAAAAAGGATAAGAACATAACCGGGCAGTTAAAAAAATAGAAGCGGACAAAAAAAGAAGATCCATCTTCCTGTCAAGCAGAGTATGCCTGTTCTTTAATCCCCTTAAAGCAGCAAGACCCCCGCACAGCGCAATGACCAAGGAGATTAGCGCGAAAAAAAGTATGGTCAGGGAAAATGGGTTAAAAAGCATTTTGATATCTCTTTGTCAAAGGGTTGTATCGGTCTTTGATAATACCCCTGTGCTCAAATATTTTTCTCCTCTGTCAGGGAAAATAGTCACAATTGTTCCGGAATCAATTCTGCCTGCAACTTTTAAGGCCGCAAGCATTGCCGCCCCACTGCTCATTCCGACAAAGATAGCCTCTTGGCTTACAATGCGTCTCATCATATCAAATGCTTCTTCGGTATCTATCATAATGATTTCATCAAGTTTGCTCTTATCATAAATTGCAGGGACAATCGCTTCTTCCATATTTTTCAGTCCCTGAATATAATGACCCATTACCGGCTCTGCGCTGACAATCTTAATGTCTGGATTATATTTTTTAAGCCCCTTACTCACTCCCATGAGTGTTCCCGATGTCCCCAGGGAGGAAACAAAATAATCTATCTTTCCCCCGGTCTGTTCCCAGATTTCTTTGGCGGTGGTTTCATAATGGGCAATTTTATTATATTTGTTGGTAAACTGATATGTACAAAAATATTTGTCAGGATTATCTTTTAACAGTTCCTCCACTTTTATAATAGCTCCATCGGTCCCTTTGGCAGGATCTGTTAATACAATTTCTGCCCCAAAGGCCTGTATCATCTGGCGCCTTTCCACCGAAACAGCTTCACTCATGACAATCTCCACGGAATATCCTTTTGCCTTTCCAATCATCGCAAGGGCTATTCCGGTATTTCCTGAGGTTGCCTCAATTATTATTTTTCCGGGGACAAGGGTCCCTTCTGATTCAGCCTGTTCTATCATTTTAAGGCCTATGCGATCCTTGATGCTTCCGCCGGGGTTAACCCCTTCGATTTTTGCGTAAATATTCACTTTTGGATATGGGCACAGGTGGTTAATCCGTACCATGGGGGTGTTGCCAATGGTTTCTAAAATATTATTGTAAATCATATTTATAAAGTACCTTTATATTATAACATGCTGAAATAAATCAATATACTATTACTATATTTTTATAAATTGTTTAAATGACAGGGCTTGGTTCTGATCTCTGATGACCAAAGTCGGAACCAACCCCAAACAACCTATTATTAAATTTTTGTAACTATTCAGCGTCTTTGATTTAAGATAGGCAGCAGATTATACCTGTTGCCGTACATTTAGCTGAATAGTTATAACTTTTTTACTGATCATTGATATACGTAATCCTGATTATTTTATCAAGCCGGTTTTTTAATAGTGCCCAAAGGGGATCTCTCTTTTTCGTGGATATTTGCCCAGGGTTTAAATTTTCTTCCTGGTTAAACCTTAGATTATTTCTGAAATATTTAATCTATTCGCATGGTTAATGGTTTTTTAGCCTTATATCGATGGAAAATTCTGTTTTTCTTTCACCCGCTAATTATTTGAAAATTAACAGCAAAAAATATGAATAATCATAAATGTGAATTATTGTGAATTATTACGTAATTATATTATTTTTTTTCATTGACTGCTGCTTAATGCCCATATATACGTTTTACATATGCTCAGTATCGGTTGGGCTTTGGATTTAAGTAAAAAAAACATAAGCTAAACTAAAGAGGGATATTTATATGTGCCGAATTAGCAATCTTGTGCACAATCAAACTATTAAAGCCTTTTTATGCTCTTTTCCCATTTTTTTACTATTTTTTGCTCTGGTTCCGGTCAGTGCTTTTTCCAGTCTGGAAACAAAAGGCAATACTTCAAATGATCTTATTGAATTAAGCTTGGAAGAGCTGATGAGCATTGAGGTTACATCGGTCTCTAAAAAGCCTGAAAAACTTGCAGATGCAGCAGCAGCTATTTTTGTGATTACCAGGGAAGATATTCGCCGCTCCGGGGCCACATGCCTGCCGGAGGCTCTTCGCATGGCACCGGGACTTAATGTTGCCCGCGTCGATTCCAGCAAGTGGGCAGTTTCCACAAGAGGATTTTTATCCAGATTTTCCAATAAACTTTTAGTGCTCATAGACGGACGTAGTGTTTATATCCCCTGCTACTCCGGCGTTTACTGGGAATTCCAGGATGTTATGCTTGAAGATGTGGAACGTATTGAGGTGATTCGAGGCCCCGGTGCGACTCTGTGGGGTGCAAATGCGGTAAACGGTGTTATCAATATCATCACCAGGCATGCTTCTAAAACCCAGGGGGGCATTTTAACTCTTGGCGCAGGGACAGAGGAACAAGGTTTTGTGAATGCCAGATACGGAACAACCCTGGGGGAAAATAGCTTCGGACGCATTTACCTCAAGGCTTTTAAACGAGATGGAGTTGAAGACAAATTTGAACATGATCTTGGAGATGACTGGAATACATTGCGCGGTGGGTTTCGCGTTGATTCCCTGATTGGTGCTGATGGTGCTGATGACTTCACCATAGAAGGTGATTTTTTTACCTCTGAGATCGATCAGGTATATGACTCTCCATCAATAGAAAATGAATATGCCCCCTATTTTTTTTCCAGGGTGGATGATCAGGGGAGAACATCAGGGGGAAACATTCTTGCGCGTTATAATAAAGTCATCTCTCCATCTGCAAGTTTTACCATACAGACCTATTATGATTACCTTGACATGGATATCTCTTTTATCGCCGAGAAAAGAGAAAATCTGGATCTGGATATACAGTACCGTTTTGCCATGGGGAGGCGGCATGATGTGATCTGTGGCCTTGGATACCGTTATACATCTGATGAATATTCCAATACCCCGATTACAAGGTTTGATCCTGGTGACAAAGAAGATGACCTTTTCAGTGCATTTATACAAGATGAAATTACTTTAATAGAAGACTACCTCTGGCTGACCCTTGGTTCTAAATACGAACATAATGACTACAGCGGTTCTGAGCTCCAGCCCAGCGGCAGACTCTTTTGGAGTATCAGTTCTGTTCACAAATTATGGGCAGCTGCTTCACAGGCGGTACGAACACCATCCAGGATGGAGCAGGATATGACTCTGTTAAATTCTGTAATACCACCTTTTGCAGGATTTAATCAGACCCCTTTCAAAATTCCAACTTTTCTTGCTGGAAAGGATGCTTATGACTCCGAGGATCTTACTTCCTATGAAATGGGGTATCGTTTTATACCTTCTGCTCTGGTCTCTTTTGATATGGCAGTCTTTTTTAATGATTATGATGAGTTGCGCACCATCAGAGTAGATTTTGATTCAGTTGCCTTCCAGTTTCCCAATATTATAAATGTACCATTTAATTTTACAAACGACCTTGAAGCTTCATCATACGGGTTTGAACTTGCTGCCAAATGGCAGCCTGTGGACTGGTGGAAATGGGATTTTGCGTATAGTTACCTTTATTATGATTTTGATTTTGGTTCTAAAGCACCCCTTCAGGTCTTTGGTATGGCAATACCGGAATTGTCAGATTATAATGTAGATAAATTAGCCAGCAGCAGCGCTCCCAAACACCAGATATCTGTCTCTTCATTTACAAAATTTGCGGATAATCTGGAGATGAATATCTGGTTTCGCTATATAGATCAGTCCTCAGGAATAAGTCTGAATAAAATGAGCGATGTGGATATAGACAGTTATTTTACCATTGATGCCAACCTTATCTGGAGGCCATTGCAGGATATTGAACTATCCATTGTGGGACAAAATTTACTGGAAGATGCGCATCCCGAATATGTACAGGAAATTTATTCTGTCGATACAAAAATTGAACGGAGTCTTTACGGAAAAGTCACATGCCGGTTTTAATAATATGAAAAACTCTGAAAGGGTCAGGCATACCATCCCGGGCGGCACCCTGGGATGGTATTATTAAGGATGCCATAAATTATAACTTATTATATTTTAAATGTAATTAGCTGTTGCGATTTAATGACATCTTCGTTTTATGGATAATTCAATCCCCGAGTTTATTCAAAGATTACAAAAATATCCTCTAACCACCTTACATTTATCTGCTTTTCATTGATTGCCATGAATTTTAAACAAAAAAAAATAATTCCATTTTTTTTTCTTATTTTTTCTTTTTTTTGGACATCCGGTTGCGCTTTGCCACCTTCCCCTGTTTGTATAACAGGGGATAAGGATTATGGAACAGCAGGCCGGATCTTTACGGGTCAATGGCACGAGTTTTATAAACGGGGACTCTCCTTTATGGAAGGGGGATGCTATACTTACGCAAGATCAGATTTTAATGAAGCAATTAAAATAAAATATTTAGATAAAAAATGGGCAAATACATACGGCATGCATTTTATCGATTATTTTCCCCATAGAGAAAAGGGGATAGCCCTGTATTTAATGAAAGATTATAGTGCAGCGGAAAATGAACTTGAGATATCCATTAAAAATGAACCCTCTGCAAAATCTTTTTATTACCTTGATAAGGTACGAAAGAGATTGCTCCAGGAAAAAAAGCCGATTTTTTCCCTGCCCAGTGTTGAGCTAAAGTATAAAAATAGAATTATAAAAGAGCCTTTTATAATAAGAACAAATGATGACCCCCTCTTTTTTTCCGGTGCAGTAAAAGATGATCAGTATGTATCAAAAATTACGGTTATGGGAAAAGAAATATTTATAGACGGGTCCAATAAAAAAATTGAATTTAAAAATAGATTAAACCTTGACCAGGGCAAGCATAAGATTGAAATAAAAGCATATAATCTTGCAGGTTTGATAAAAAAGAAAAACCTCACAATATATATCGACAGATCAGGCCCTGTTATAGCCGTTAAAACGTTTAAACCCGGCATCAAATTAGAAGGATATATCCATGATAAATCTGGTATAAAAAATTTTTCTGCGATCGGAATCGATCCTGATATATCAATCAGAGAAAATGGTTTTTTTTCAATTCCATTAATAAACTTTCCCTTAAACAGACTCAATCTATCTGCGGAGGATAAATTGGGAAATGTGACAAGAACGCAAATAAGTGGAAAAATAGTTGAGGAAAACACCCCTTGTCCCATGGCTTTTTGGGATAGGCCCTGTTTTTCCTCCATGGATGATATGATTGCTGATACTGAAATCTATGGAAATTACAGCCAGGGTGCTGGGACCAAAATTACTTTAAAAGAATGGCCTGACCAGAAAAAAGTTTTTTTGAAAAATGTTAAAATTGAAGGTGAAATTAATGCCTGCTCAGATATTGCAGAGGTGATACTCCAGGTAAACGGGGAAAAAAATAGAGAAATAATTCTCTACAAAGGGGGAATAAAAAAAGTCAAAAGTAGATTTATTGCTTTTTCCCAGGTTATTTTTTTGGATAAGGGGGTCAACAAAGTTAAGGTTTGCGTGAAAGAAAAATCCGGGAAAATAAGTGATGCAACAATTCAAATAATCAGGGCTATACCGGAGATATTTAAAATAAAATACCGGTACAGACTTAAGGTATGCCTTGCAGATAATGGGGACTGGAAAAAAGAAATTTCTTTTTTAAAGAGGCAGAACCTCCCCTTTTTTACCAGTTATGCACGGCCCCTTGAACTTAACCATCTGATCCGGTTCCATAACTTTTTTTCCCAAAGTTTAAAAGAGCAGAATCGCTTTCAAATAAAAGAGAATGATAAATTAATGGCCTATTACAGGGAAT
>CAZNFB010000044.1:0-13860 GCA_964572105.1 uncultured Desulfobacteraceae bacterium | reverse complement strand
CACCACCGCATTTAATTGCATGAATTTGCCATTATGCCAAACCATATTCACGGAATCATTGAAATCACCACCGTAGGGGCGGATTCCATATCCGCCCTGTACTAAAAGTCTGAATCAAGCTCTTTTTTGTTCTTCAATCAATCTGCATACAGGATCTATTTCCGGTACAGAGAAATTGAGCTTTTCTCCTTTAAGGCCGCTCATAAAAATTGTTTCATCCTGATTTATTTTTGCTGCAACTTTTGTCTGATCGATATTTTCCAGCATGATTTTTGTAACCCGGTCATCCATTTTGTTTAGAATATAGCAAATTTCTGTTTCTGCTTCAGTTGCCATGGCGGTTATTTTTTTAGACAAGAGAAAAGATTCAAAAGAAGGATCGACCACATTTATAATAAGATCACATTTTTCATCAATACCCCTGCCGAAATGTTCTATACCGGCTGACGAATCTATGAGAACAATCTCCTTATCTCCAATAACAAGTTTGGATAATATCATTTTTGAGAGTATTCCCATGGGACAGGCACATCCTTCACCGGAGCTGTGGATTTTGCCTATGGAAAGAAGTTTTATCCCATCGGTTTTAGAGTTGCATTGACTCGGTATATCTTTTAGACTTATTGTCTGTTTTGAAAAGATGCCGGAATCAAAACCAAAGGGCTTGTTGAGTTTTTGTTTAAATTCTTTTTTTCCGCCAAGATCGTCCATGAGAATAAGAGGAGAAGATTCCCCCATGAGACGATGAAGTCCGGTATTAGATTCATCAGCATCTATTAAAAGAACATTAAAACCAGTTTTTGCAAGGCCATTAGCGATTAGAGCAGATATGGTGCTTTTACCGCTGCCTCCTTTACCGCATATTATAATTTTCATATCTTTCCTGTTTTCTCAAAAGTAATTTTTAAAAAAAATACAGGTTATGCTTTTTTTGCTTGTTTCAATCTGTATAGATCCCCAAATAACCTGACAAGAACAAATAATAGGTTTTTGGTTAATTGAATTGCTTTTTTTCGTTTTTGGTTAAAAGAGGCATAGTGGTCAACCTGATTTTCTATATATTGTAATAATTGCATTTGGATAGAGGATTCCAAGCTTCTTTTAACAAATCGTTTTTGAAGATTGTTCCTAAATTTATCATCCATTGGAATTTCAGTAGTTAATGATTTTAGTTCTGCATCAAGAAGGGCTATTTTTTTTGTTGTCCATGATTCATGATCTGTGATTACAGGTATTTTTCCAAATTTATTACGGAAAAACCATACTACATCAAAGGATAAATCTAAGTATAATTTTGCCATATCAGTGTTTGATAAATTAATTATATCCGATGGCTCACCATATATAAATCTATAGATAGAGGGTTGTTTATTTTGTAGATCATCGAGAATTTTTGCAATTTTGTTATCAGGCAAAATTTTACCTTGTAATATAATTGCTTCTAATTGATTTTGTGTTGTCATGTTATCTTCTTTATAATTAATTCTCAGTAACCAAAATTTCTAAGGGCTTTTGTATCTTTACTCCAGTTTTTTTGAACCCGGATGAAAAGTTTTAAAAAGATCTTTGTGTTTAATATTTTTTCAATATCAAGCCTTGCGCTCTGGCCTATCTGTTTTATCTTGCTTCCGTTTTTTCCTATAAGTATTTTTTTTTGGGAATCCCGTTCCACATGTATGGTTGCGAAAATTTTAACCATGGACCCCCTTTTTTTTTCCTGAAACAAATCGATTGTTACTGCCACGGAATAAGGCAGTTCCTGGCCTGTCAGACGGAAGGCTTTTTCACGGATTATTTCCGCTACAATAAATTTTGTGGGGGATTCTGTAAGGGTATCTTCGGGGTATAAAAAAGGCCCTTTTGGAAGAGATATCTCCATTGCATCAAGGAGATCATCCACCTGAACTCCGGTTTTCGCAGAAACAGGGATGATGGATTCAAAGGGATATGATTTTGACCATTTATCAATCTGGCCTAAAAGAATATTTTTATCCAAAAGATCTATTTTGTTTAAAGCAAGGATAACAGGCCTTTTCTGTTTTTCAAGCTGTTTTAAGATAAGTTGTTCTGAAACAGAATCTTTATTTACAGCGTCAATTAAAAGAAGAACCAGGTCAACATCCGAAATGGCTGAAACAGCCACATCGACTATTCTTTCGTTTAATACGCCTTTTGCCTTATGAACTCCTGGAGTATCTATGAATATAAACTGAGATTTGGATCTTGTTAATACACCAACGATACGGTTTCTCGTGGTTTGCGGTTTTTTTGAAGTTATGGAGATTTTCATTCCGAGAACTTTATTCAAAAAAGTCGATTTTCCTGCATTTGGAGGGCCGATAATGGCCACAAAACCGGATTTATTGTTTTCAAAATTATTGGAGTTGGTCATATAATTAAATTCTCAACCGTTTTTAATACGGCATCTTTTCCCAGGCGTGATTTTGCTGAAAAAATTATCAGATCACTCTTTTTTACCATGAGAGTTTCAGCTATGGCTTTATGCTGCTTTGCCTGTTTTGTTTTTGAAAGTTTATCTGCTTTGGTTATAATAAATATTATCGGGATATTTAAATAATTAAGAAATTGGACCATCTGTATCTCTTCAGTGCCCGGTATCCTGCGGATGTCCATGATTAAAACAACACCTTTTAGTAATGTTCTTGTTGAAAGGTATTTTTCCACCATGGGCCCCCATGTCTTTTTAATAGCAGCAGGTACCTTGGCATATCCATATCCGGGGAGATCCACAAATATAAATGACTTATTTATTTCAAAAAAATTAATAAGCTGTGTTCTTCCAGGGGTAGAACTGGTCTTTACCAGACGTTTTCGGTTTATAATGGTATTAATAAGGGAAGATTTTCCCACATTTGAGCGCCCCGCAAAAGCTATTTCAGGAAAAGAGGTCTCTGGATACTGGGGTGGCTTTACAGCACTTGTTATAAAACTTGAATGTTTAATTATCATTATAATGATTTTTTTAAATTACTTTGTTCAGCGGATATTCTATTATTCCTTCGGCTCCATTTTTAAGGAGTTGGGGTAAAAGTTTTCGTACAGCATTTGAGCTGACAACTGTTTCAACAGAGAACCATTTTGAATTGTAAAGTGGTGCCACTGTTGGGGCATTAAGGCTTGGAAGAAGAGATACTATTTTTTCAAGATTAGTATCTGATGTATTCATTTTAAGACCCACATATTTTTCTCCAAGAAGAGCCCCGTTAAGCAGAAGTGCAAGCTGTTCGATTTTCTCTTTTTTTAAAGGATCTTTCCACACTTTGTGATTTACGATGAGCTGGGTGTTGGTTTCCATTAATTCATGAATAATTTTAAGACCATGTGCTTTTATGGTACTTTCGGTTTCAGTAACTTCAACAATGGCATGGGCAAGTTTTGATATTACCTTTGCTTCGGTGGCTCCCCATGAAAATTCAACTTTTACCTTAATATTTCGCTCAGAAAAATATTTTTTTGTGAATTTCACCAGTTCTGTGGCAATAGTTTTACCTTCAAGGTCAGCCAGGGTTTTTATTTCTGAGTCATATGGAACAGCAAGGACCCAGCGTGCCGGCTTGGAACTGACTTTGGAATAAACAAGATCGGTTACAACATGAATATCAGAGTTATTTTCGGCTATCCAGTCTTTACCTGTAAGGCCTGCATCCAAAACACCACTTTCCACATATTTGGACATTTCCTGAGCTCTGCATATGGCGCAGTCGATTTCATTATCATCAATTTCCGGAAAATAGCTTCTTCCGTTTATATTTATAGTCCAGCCCGAACGTTTAAAAAGGGCGATTGTTGCATTTTGGAGGCTCCCTTTGGGGATTCCAAGCTTCAGTTGTTTATTCATTTTTATATACCTTTGTGGGATCAAAAACAGGTTCGCCAATAACTTTTACAGTATCATTTTCAATAATTTTATGGAAACAGGTTCTATGGCCTGTATGGCATGCGGCGCCCCCTATTTGATCGACTTTAAAAAGAACAGTATCATTATCGCAATCGATCCTGATCTCTTTAACGATCTGGACATTACCCGATGTTTTTCCTTTGACCCATAACTCCTGCCGGCTGCGGCTGAAAAAAGTAGCCTTTCCTGTTGCCAGGGTGGCATCCCATGATTCTTTTGAAATATAAGCCAGCATTAAAACTTCGCCGGTTTTGTACTCCTGCACTATTGCAGGAATAAGTCCTTTTGTTTTTTTAAAATCGAGATTAACCATACTGTTTTTGTCCTGACCCCTTATCTTTTTGTGATTCTTTATTTAAATCTCTTTATCAGTAAACAGATTATACAAAGATTGCTCCATGGAAAAATACTATAAAATAGTTTAGAGAGCAACATTAATGTATAAATTGAAAAGCCTCAATACAGATATTTATAAGTAAAGTCAAATTTTTTTAATTAATGGGGGTTGAAATTTGCGCAATACCAGGTGACGCTGATGCAGTTCGTTTAATCGATTTACTTTTTTTTTCTTCATGGTATATACTTCTTTTTTAAAATACCTGAAAGCTGGCATGTGCGGGAGTTATTCACTATTTTTGTTTTCTTCTGCACCATGGGAGCTTCGCCTATTAATCAGATCATAACTGAATATTTACACAAAGTTTAAATAAAAAAATGGAAAAAATTCTGCAAAATTTTATTAAAGCCCTAAGGAGTTCGGGTCTGCGCATATCAGTATCAGAAAGTATAGATGCCATGGGTACGGCTTCTCTTATGGGGTATGGAAACAGATCTGTTTTTAAAGATTCCCTTGCTGCTGTTTTGGCAAAATCACAACCTGAAAAAGAGATGTTTCATGATTGCTTTGACCGGTTTTTTTCTCCTGCTACCTTCCCTGAAAATCAAACAAAAATAACAAAACCTTCCCAGATGGTATCCACGGATAGAGACCATGGGCTCACAAGACTTTTGCTTGAAAAAAATAATGCCCAATTATCCGCTTTAATAATGGAGGCTGCTCAAAGCGTAAATGTTGATAAAATCAGTTTTTTTACGCAAAAGGGCCTTTATATACGAAGGATAATGCTGAAAATGGGCATGGAAAGTTTGAACATGGATATCAGTCGGCGTATGATAAAAGGGAATTTTTTTAACCCTCAGGAAGGGGAAATGTTAAAAGGGGCAAAAGCGCTTCTTTTTGAAAAGGTAAGAAATCATGTGGAAAAGCAGTTATCTTTGTTTTCCGGCTCCACCACTAGAAGACTTGTTGAAAATTACCTTAAAGATATAAAATTATCCAACCTGGAGATGGGGGATTATACCCAGATGCAGGTTCTCATTAAAAAAATGGTCAAGCGCTTAAATGATCTTCATTCAAGGAGAAAAAAACTTTCAACAAGGGGGTTCCTTGATATTAAAAAAACGTTACGGGCAAATATGGCTTATGATGGAATTCTTGTTTATCCCCGCTGGAAAAAGAAAAAAATAGATCGCCCCAACCTTGCTGTACTTTGTGATGTGAGCCGTTCCGTGGAAACAGTGGTACGGTTCATGCTCCTTTTTCTCTATGGTTTAAATGATTCCCTGGTAAAAATGAATTCTTATATTTTTTGTTCAAACCTGGTTGAAGTGAGTCATATTTTTAAAAAGCATGAACTTGCTCAGGCGCTGGCCATCCTCCAAAAAGGGGACGGTGTAGGTATAGACTATAATGGTACGGATTATGGACGTGCGTTTAAAGATTTTGCAGGTAAACCCCTTGGTAAAGTTACAAACAAAACAACAGTTTTGATTCTTGGAGACGCGCGGAATAATTATGGTGATCCTGGAACAGGTATTTTAAGAACAATAAAAGAAAAAAGTAAAAGAATTATCTGGCTCAATCCAGAGCCGCAGTCACTTTGGGGGACAGGTGATTCAGAAATTAAAAAATACAGCCCCTATTGTTTTTTTGTTAGGGAATGCAGCACTTTGCGCCATTTGCAAAGGGTTATTGATTATCTTTTAAAAACAGATTGACTTTGTCGGAATTAAAACCACTCCTATAATTTTTATTGTAAATATTGTTACGCTGGTATATTCTTGCGCAAATATTCAGGAACTTCATCATGGAGTATATTTATTTTATGAAGTATACTTTTTTTGAAGTATACTTTTTTAAAGTATATTAGGGAATCCGGTTAAACTCCGGGACGGGCCCGCCGCTGTAATTGGGGACGAAAGCTGTATTTTGTCACTGCAGGCATAAGTTTGTGGGAAGGCACAGTAAATAGGATGATCCAAGAGTCAGAAGACCTGCCTGAATAGTAGGCGTATTTTCCATGGACATGGACGTCTATAAAAATTTTAAGGGGAAAAGGGATACCCGGATTTATTTATAAATCCGGGTTTTTTTATTTATTCGGGCCCATAACAGATAATCTTTTTTATAAAGGAAAAAAAGACAATGAAAACAAAGGTATTTACTGGAATAGTTATTCTTATGCTGAGTTTGCCGATATTTGCATGGGCTGCGGGTCATGGACATGAGCGTCCTTTGAAAAAAGGGATACTTCTTGTTGCATTCGGCACTAGTATCCCTGAAGCACAAATTTCTTTTAAAAATATTGATGCCAAAGTTAAAGAGGCTTTTAAAGGAGTTGATGTACGCTGGGCATATACATCAGCTATTATTCGTCACAAGCTGGCAAAAGAAAAAGGGGAAAATCTTGATTCAGTTGCAATGGCTCTTGCAAAAATGATGGATGAAGGCTTTACCAATGTAACAATTCAATCTCTTCATACAATCAGGGGTGAAGAGTATGATGATCTTGTTAATACGGCAAACGCGTTTAAACATATGCCCAATGGATTTAAACGTGTAGTTGTGGGAAATCCCCTTTTATCATCACAAGAAGATCTTGAAAGAGTTGCAAAAGTCCTAATAGATGCGATTCCTGGAAAAAGGAAGAAGAAAGAAGCTGTTGTTCTCATGGGTCACGGAACACCACATCCTGCCAATGCTTTTTACGCGGCACTTATGTTTAACCTTCAGCAGATAGATCCGAATATTTTTATTGGGACGGTTGAAGGCTCTCCTGGTATTGATGATATAGAAAAAATGTTAAAAGAAAAAAAGATCAAAAAAGTATGGCTCATCCCTTTTATGTCTGTTGCAGGGGATCATGCAAGAAATGATATGGCCGGGGATGAGGATGATTCCTGGAAATCCATACTTACAAAATCAGGAATTAAATGTGAAGTTGTGCTAAAAGGAACAGCTGAAAATGATAAAATGGTTGCAATATGGGTTGATCATTTAAAAGCTGCTAACGGCCATTTTAAAAAGTGCCCGCATAAAAAATAAAATTTTTCGTTCCTAAATATCAGCAGTGTCCGGTTAGAATTTTGCGTGAGGGGAGTTTAATTGTTTTTAATGCAATTTTTTAACCGGACACCACTGGTTAAATCTACTCTATTTAATAATATTAAAGATCTTTTTTTAAAGGCTTTCTCCTGCTTCCGGGCTTCATCCCGGGAACAGGGGAAAGAATAAATAACAATGTTAAAACAACTATGGGTAACCGGTATTCTGGTTGCCTTTTCAGTATTTGGGGTAAAGGTTGGCCTGGGGCTGGGATCCCTGCTCTACAGCCGGACCATCCCGGGTATTAAAAAAGTTCTTTTATTTTTCGGTACAGGCCTTATCTATTTTATTCTTTTTTGCACCCTTTATTTATGTGTAACCCGTTTTAATTTATTAAACTATTTGGATAGGATCATGAATATGATCCAATATGGAATGCTGCTTCACCTTGCAGTTGCTTTGGGTCTTCTTTTCTGGGGAACAGGCCTTCTTCTTCAAAATTCGCCTGAAAAGGAAAAGCACCTTCCAGCGTCGGTTTTATTGCTGATTCTTCCCTGTCCTGTGTGTGCCACGGTTATTCTCCTTAACCTGACCCTTGCTTATTCTGTTTTTTCCATATCGTCTTTTATGGTAACATTAATACTCTTTACTCTTTTTTTTGGAATTATAATTATTGCTCTGGGTGTTATTTTTCCTGCCCGGCATAAAATTGGCGCCGGCAATTCTTTTTTAGGGATGACCATGGTGATGATTTCCCTGTATTTTTTAATGACTGTTATCATAGCTCCAATATATCCGGATATAAAGGCCGCTTTTACCATGGCCTGTTCCAATAGTCCTGTGAGTTCGTCAGATACTTTTGGTACATCTGTTTTTGCTTTTTCTCTATTTCTGCTGGGGGGCATTGGATTTATTAACAACTATTTTTTAAAAAAGGATTGATGTGAATATTTTTCCTGCATTGCAAACTGTTCTTTATACTATATCGACTGCCCTGCTTTATCCTGTGGTGATTTTATTAATTTTTTTATCCCTTTGGCTGGTAATATATACAGGGGGTTTTCTTTCTGAATGGATAAAACGGAGGAAGTTTCGTTCCAGTGAATTGTTAGCCGATTTTTTAGAAGAAATTCAAAAAAAAAAAGATATCCCCGATAAAATCCAAAAAAACCTGCCCCTTCATATAGTAAATTATGCAAAAGAGTTAAAGAGTATTGTTCAAAAAAACAGCCTGTTTATGGAGGAGCGGGTGGAAGACCTGAACCAGCGCAAGGAATATTCATTGATAAAAGATGTGGACAAAATCCGTCTTATTGTCCGCATAGGCCCCAGCCTGGGCCTCATAGGAACATTAATTCCCATGGGAACCGGTCTTGCCGGCCTCACCCAGGGAAACATGGCACAGCTTTCTTCCAGTCTTATTCTTGCCTTTACCACAACTGTTGTGGGACTCGCTTTGGGGATTACAGCCCATTTTTTTTCAGTGGTTAAAGAACGCTGGCTCCTGGAAGATATGCGGCATATAAACCTGGTAACAGAAGCTATGATAAAGATTGATGGTGACTCGTCAGCTCCTTAAAAGATACTGATACGCTTTTAATAAACAGGAAAGTTCAATGAAATATCTGAAAAAAAAACCTTCGGGCCACCTTTTAATGGCAAAACATGAAGAACCGTTAAACGGGGTTGCCAATCTTTTTGATGTGGCCCTTGTCTTTATCGTTGCCATGCTCCTCTCCCTTATGGCCACTTACCAGGTTCTCGATTTTTTTAACCCTGAAAGCGAAATTACTGTTATGAAAAAAACAGAGGGAAGCTGGAAAATTATTACCAAAAAGGGAAAGGATATAAAGGTAAGGAAAGTGACCGACAAAAAAGCAGGGGGAGAAGAAGGAACAAGGCTCGGCACTGCATACCAGCTTAAAGACGGTCGTGTAATATATATTCCAGAGGATGTGATAGATGGCAAAAATTAGTCGGCCTCCATTTGTAAATGATCTTTTTGCCCAGTATTTTTCTTTATGGATGGGCTTTATCTTTATTTTTGTCTGCGTCCTTTTTCCCCTGACTGTTTCTACCGTCCAGGCGGATACCGGGAGGAAAAAAATTGCCATGGTTATAATGGCCGGCGACAGCGTTGTTGTAGCCAGGGTCTTTAAAGAAATTAAACAGCTTCCAGGAATCGCAGCCAAATATTCCTTCTCCTTTTATACGGATCGTGAAATAAGAAGCAACAGGGTTAAAAAAGACCAGATACAGGAAAACGACATAGTATTAGCCGATTTTATGAATAAGGGAATTGTTGATTTTCTGGCCTCCAATTTAAAAAAAAACTCAAAGGTCTACAGCCTTCGGTGCGCATATCTTGCTGACGAATTAAAAAATAAAGGGATCAAGATTAATACTCAGGCCGAGGAGTACTATCAATCGGCCACCCATGAAAATGTAAAAAATCTTCTCTTTCTGGTTTTATCAAGGGAAGGGGGGAATTTTTCTTACGGTAAACCTTTCCTGCTCCCTAAATCGGGTATATTTCATCCTGATGCCCCAAATATTTTTTCCACATTTGATGAATATATAAAATGGTATAAAAAAAGTGCAAAATATAATCCCCAGGGGTTTTGGGTCGGTATACATACTTTTTCAAACTCTGTCCTAAAGGAGAGGGGAAACGTTGAGGCTTATATGATTAATTCTTTGGAAAAAGAAGGAATCAATACCTTATCTGTCTTTGGAAGGCCGCCATATCATAAATCTCTGGAAGAGTTTTTTCTTGATAAACAGGGAAAACCGAGGGTTCAAATAATTTGTGATTTTTTATTCAGGTTTATGAAAGGGGATGATAAAGAAACAAAAAGAATTTTACAAGCGATAAATGCCCCTGTATTTATGCCTCTTCTGGCCCATTCAATCACCATTGAAAAGTGGAAAAGCTCCCCCGTGGGTATTTCTCCTTTGAGAATAGCCTGGCAAGTATGCATACCGGAGCAGAATGGAGCAATAGAACCTTCCATGGTTGGAGGCAAAACAGCTTTTAGTCTCAAAGAAATGACTGATGTGGTTTTTGATGTCGTACCCATGGAGGAAAATATAGATTTTCTGATAAAGAGAATGAAAGGGTGGCATAGACTTCAGGCATTACCTGCCAAAGAAAAAAAAGTAGCCATACTCTACTGGAACCATCCCCCTGGAAAACAGAACGTCGGCGCAAGCTACCTGAATATTTTCAAATCTATTTCGAATATTTTAGGGGCCCTGAAACAGAAGGGGTATACAATAAAAGACAGGCTCCCTTCGGATGAAGAAATAAAAAAGCTGATACTTCTCGGGGGTAGAAATGTGGGTTCATACGCTCCCGGAGAACTGGACAAATTAATAGCAAAGGGAAAAGTTATAAAAATACCTTTGACACAGTATAAAAAATGGTTCAAAGAACTTGACACTGATTTCCAGGAAGAGGTTATTCGTCAATGGGGGAGTCCCGATGAGTTTAAACTCATGGCAAAAAATAATAATATAATTATTCCTGCCATTAATCTTGGTAATATTCTTCTTCTTGCCCAGCCCTCCAGGGGATTTTCTGCGGATCCTGAAAAACTTTATCATGACACAAAGCTTTATCCCCATCATCAATATATCGCCTTTTACCTGTGGCTTAAAAAAGAATTTAACGCAAACGCCATAATCAGTCTGGGAAAGCATGGTACCCATGAATGGCTCCCGGGAAAACAGGTTGGTCTTTCTCTTTCAGATCCGCCGGAGGTTCTTGCACAGGATATACCGAACATCTACCCCTATATTGTGGACAATATTGGAGAGGGAATACAGGCTAAAAGAAGGGGCCGGGGTGTTATTATAGATCATTTAATCCCCCCTTTGGAAAAAGGAGGCTCCTATATGGAATACAGGGAACTCACAGCTTTGATTGATGAATATCATAATGCCTTGAATATGGATGCTGCCCTTGCAGGGGAAAAGCTTAAGCGGGTTCAAAAAATTATACGGAAAATAGGTCTTGACCGTGATCTTAATATAGAAAGGCTTGACCATGGAGCCATAGAGGAGGTGGAGCATTATATTTTGGAATTACAGGAAAAATTGATTCCATATGGAATGCACACCTTTGGAGTCTCTCCCCAGGGAACGCCCCTTTCTTCCCTTGCTGCTGCCATCTGTTTTATGAGTCCTGAAATAAAACAGGAAGATATGGAAAAAAAGTTGAAAGCCTGTGGTGCTAATGAGATGAAATCTCTTTTAAAAGCCCTTGACGGCGGATATATTCCCCCGGGAGAAGGGAATGATCCAGTGAGAAACCCTGCAGCCCTTCCCACAGGGAGAAACTTTTATGGTTTTTCCGTTGATAAGGTCCCTTCAAGGGAAGCCTTTACCCTGGGGAAAAAAATGGCGGATGAAATAATTAAAGGATATATTAAAAAGCATGGAACATATCCTGACAAGGTGGGGGTTATTCTGTGGAGCACAGAGCTGCAGAGAAACGAAGGGGCTAATGTGGGAGCAGTTTTAAGTCTTTTGGGAATCAGACCGGTGTGGGACAAAAAAGACAGAGTTGTAGATATAGCCCCCATTGCCGGAGATATTCTCAAACGTCCCAGGATAGATGTGATTGTCCAGACATCAGGTCTTTTCCGAGACAGTTATGCAAAGATTATTCACCTCATCGACAGGGGCGTACGAATGGCAGGATCTTTAAAGGATGTGGAAAACTTTATAGCCATTAATAACAGAAAAATAAAAGAGAGGCTCATTGAAAAGGGCTACCAGGAAAAAGAAGCCGAGGATTTAAGCCAGGCAAGAATTTTTGGACCAAAACCCGGAACTTATTCCACAGCGCTGCAAAAGCTTATCCCAAATAGTGGTATATGGGAGGATGAAAAGGAGCTGGCAGACGTCTTTATCCATCATTCTTCTTTTGCGTATGGTGAAAAATTATGGGGCAAACCCATGAAGAGTTTGTATAAAAATAATCTCAAAGATGTAAAAGTTACTGTACATACCCGATCCTCCAATCTTTATAACATGTTGGACAACGATGATATGTTTGCTTTTTTAGGGGGATTATCTTTGGCCGTTAAGAGTCAAAAAGGGGAATATCCTGATGTCCTTGTATCTAATATGCAAAATGGGAAAGATGTAAAAATAGAGGACCTCCCCAAAGCAATAGGTAAGGCGCTTCGGACGCGATACCTGAACCCAAAATGGATAAAGGGGATGAAAAAAGAAGGATACGCCGGAGCAAGAAATATGGATAAATTTGTGGAACATCTCTGGGGATTTCAGGTAACAACCCCTTATGCTGTTGATAAAACAGAATGGGAACAGATTCATGAAGTTTATGTTCAGGATAAATATGGATTGGAACTTGAAGAATTTTTTAATAAAAATAATCCTTGGGCACTGCAATCGATGACAGCCAGGATGCTCGAGGCAAACAGGAAGGAGTACTGGAAGGCTTCTACTGATATTAAAAAAGATCTTGCCAGAACCTACGCTTTAAACGTAATTGAAAAGGGGGTTGCCTGTTGTGAACATACCTGTAACAATCCCATGCTCCAGCAGTTTGTGACTAATATTATTTCCCTTTATGGTCTCCTGACTCCCCGGCAGCTGGATCAGTTTAAAATGGTCATGGCAAAAGCCACAGGAAACACCCAGGAGGAAAACGAGGCCAAAAGAAAACAGTCCCAGGAGAGTTTGACCGAGGTTATTGAAAAAATTCAAAAGGAAGAGACGGTTAAAGCTAAAACCAAAGGGAAAAAAATTGAAGGCTTTGAAATGGTGGAAGAAAAAAATGAAGAGACAAAGATGACAGCCTCAGGTTCATCATGGGTGGTAATGGTCATTGTCGCAGGTTTTTTGGCGCTCTTGTTCATGGGGTGGAAAAGGAATAGATTATAGTTAATCAGGCATATTAGTACCTTAGGAACGAGGACGAAATAACTTGGTATTTTAAGCGTCGATCCATCCTGCCTGACTGCGTTACAAAAGCGTAGCAATATCTTGATATTCCTACACTTTCGCGCCTTGCCAGGCAGGCGCCTCAACACTTAAAATTGCGAACTTATTTCGTCCCCGTTCCTTACTTTTGAAATTCGTATTTTTTTCTGGCAGAAAATCTAAAAGATAATCACGAAAAATAGAAACCACGAAATACAATAACATTCAGATTTTCGTGTTTTCGTGATTATCTTTTTTTTGGTTCCGCCTATGCCGGGTTAGTTATTGGTAGACGTCCCCCCAAGTATGGTAATCTAAAAGCGAATTTGACCCTTATAAATCAATTGGGTGCGGCTCTTATGAAACAAGACAAAACAGTTTCAAATAGAGGCGTTCAGCATTATCAGCATAGATTTCACACCACTTCCCGGCAAGATAACCCAGTTAGCAAAGGATATCTGACCTGATTTTAAAAAATCACTCATCCCATGGCCGCATGATGAAGTACAATACGGTAGTATTTAATTTTTCACTGGACAAAAAGTTATATTTCTGTTATGGAAGGATACGGAGGTATATGACATGCAGACAATAAAACAAC
>CAZNFB010000043.1:3973-14042 GCA_964572105.1 uncultured Desulfobacteraceae bacterium | reverse complement strand
CTGTAATTATGTAATTTATACCTTAATTATGTAGTTTTTTATTGACACGATCTGTTTTTTCACATATTTTATTTGTGGTTGTTTCTTATATTTTGATTTATACTACTCTACTTTTCCCATTCATCGTCTCGCTCTCATACACTTGCCAAAGCATTATGTATAGAATAACCGTAATTGAATATTCATAATTTTTTTATTTACATAAAAAAAGGAGAAAAATATGAAAAAATTTTTACTGGGGATTGCAATATGCTTTTTATTTTTAGCGTGGACAGGACTTGCAAATGCCCTTTTATTTACTGATACGCAAAGCTTTGGCCTGTTTGGAGAATCCATGTGGGAAAAAAAACAAGAAAGTTTTTCATATCAGCATAACACGCCTGCTGACCTGGCCGTACCCGACAATTACGCAGTAACATCTGCTCTTCTTTCAATAAAAGCCTATCAGGTAGATGGATATGATGATATGGTTACTGTGGAAGGTCTGGATATGGGAGTGCTTACTGAAAAAGAAAACTGGTTTTTCTCTAAATCAGTAAGCTGTTTTGATATTACATCAATTTTTGACTCGTGGATTGCAGAGGATATGCTCGATGTTACAGTAACCACTGACGGCCAATGCGGAGACCATCACCTGTATCTTTGTAAATCTACCTTGAAAATTAATTATGAACCTGTCCCTGAGCCGGCTACACTTTTCCTCCTTGGCACAGGACTCATGGGAATTGCTTTTGTAATCAGACGAAAAGCTAAATAAAACGTAACTATTCAGCGTCACTGATTTAATATACGCAGCAGGTATGAACAGATTAAAAGCAGACTCAAAAATTTTGATTCTGCTTTTTTATTTTCAAAAGTATAAAAACAAATTATCCGTCTGCCAGGCGCTGGTTAATCATCAATCTTCCAGACATAGATGTTTTTGGCTATATCTTTATCAATTGCCAGCTCAGTATTTCCGAATTTAATACAAAACGCAGGGCTTGTTCTGTGCACACTCACGGTGACACCTGGCTGTAACCCAAAGGACATCAGTCTGTGTAAATTAGAATGACTGTCCGGTATTATATATGTAATTCTCCCTTTCTCACTCGACTCCAGTTCGCTTAAACTGACAACAGTATTATTTACAACCTTGAGCCTTTTTTTACAGCATTTTCCCTGGGGAATAGGTTTACCATCGGGGCAAATGCCGGGATGCCCGAGCAAAATACAAATAGATTCCTCCACTTCCGGCGCAAGGCTATGCTCCACACTGCATGCGACTTTTTCCATCTCACTACTTTTGAGGTTGAGAATACTCGACACAAGGACTTCGGCCAAGCGGTGACGCCGTATAATACATTCAGCCAGCCGCTTTCCCTTGTGTGAAAAAAGTATCTTATCATCGTTGGAGGCAATAAGGCGCATTTTTTCAAGCTCTTTTAGATCCCCATTAGTAAAATCAACATCACATTTTTTTTTAATCGCATCAATGGCATAATTTTTCATTTCCCCTGAACGCCAGATTGCTTCCATGATTTCTTCTTGTTTTTCAGTTAACATAATAATCCTGGTTTTCCTTTGAGCACTGCTATGTAAATGTTATCCCAAAAATACGACACGCATGATTTACAATACTGCCTATCACTGCAGAATAGAGCATAACCGTACTTATGATTGCAATAGCTATTTTGCTCCCCCGTTCTTTAAATATAACAATGGTGGCGTTCATACATGGCGATAAAAAGGTCATTACCAGCAGATTCACGACAATCTGTACTCCATCATAGGTTCCGGCGAGGCGTTCGATTTCAGTTGCGCCACTCTCTCTTCTGATTATTGTTTTTATAAATACCTGTACACTTTCCGCCGGCAGCCCCATGAAATTTTTAATCACAGGCTCGGATATATGCTCCAGAACCGATAATCCACCCATTCTTTCAAACAAAAATATAAAAAGTGAGGCCAGAATAAATACGGGAACAGCCTCTTTCATAAAAAAAAATGTTTTTGACACAGATGTCTTGATTATCTGCAAGGGCTTGGGAACACGCATGGCCGGAATTTCCATGAGAAACCTGGGTTTCTCCCCTGGCAGAATTTTATCTGCAAGAAAACCTGCCACAAATATTTGGCCAAAAATTAATCCAAATACAGTTATTGACGCAGACAAAGGCATGTTACCCAGGATAACCAGCATTACAGCCAGCAGGGGAGCACAGGGCATTCCCAAAATCAGAAGAAATGTTGCTATATTTTTTTCCTTTTCAGTATCAAGCATTCGTGTGGTTAAGATTGCCATGGTGACGCAGGAAAAACCTAATAGCATCGGTATAACACCTTTTCCGTTGAGTCCCATTTTCATGAAAACTTTATTCAGAAGGATAGATATTCTGGGAAGGTACCCGGAGTCCTCAAGTAATCCAAAAGCCATATAAAAACATAAAAGGACCGGCGTTACCAGCCCCAGGGCTAGAAAAACCCCTGTGGGTAAAATTCCATAATCAGGATCAACCATCATATCCCGTATAAAAGGACTTGGCACAGATTCCATAAGTTTTGTTATAAAAGGTATCAAAAACCCCTGAAATGCTGTTTTATTAATAGTATCAACAAGAAATGTTGCTCCAAATAACCCCACAAAAAGATAGAGAAAAAATAAAATAACCAGGGCTATGGGAATCCCGGTGGAAAATCCGGTGCACCAGTCTCCGAATTTTAAAAAAAGGGGATTTTGCGTGGGAGGCTCCACCGTCTGAACCTCATCTACAATTTCCTCAGCCCTGTTGTGATACATATTCATAAACGAAATATTGCACGGCTGATGCTCCTCATTCTGATATTCCGTCGATAAAAACTTGAGCTGTTCCAGCACGCTTATGCCGAATTTTTTCTTTACATATTTCTCGACAGCGTTATCATCTACAAGAAGCAATATGGCAAGAGCCTTTGGAGGAATATCGGCTGGGGCAAGAAGTTTTGATGAAATTTCCAAGAACTGTTTTAATCTGGGTGGCGGTTCCGTTAATTTTTTAGGAACCTTCATCCCATTTATTTTTGAAATTAATTTTGAAACGCCAATTCCATCCCTGGCAACTGTGGGGCATACATCAATTCCAAGTATTTCCCCCAGCCTTATAAAATTGATGGCAATCCCCCTGGAAGCAGCCTCATCAATCATATTAATATTAAGAAGCATGGGAAGGCCATACTCAGCAAACTGAAGGGTGAGCGCAATGGAACGTTTCATATTCTTTGCATCTGCAACAATTATTACACCCTCTATTTTCTCCCCATGTTCTTGCAGCAAAAAAATATCCCTTGAAATTCTTGCGTCCTCACTCTTTGAGAATATGGAAAAAATACCAGGAGTATCCAGTGCAGATTTGTCCGTTCCCCTGATGTGCCCCTTGGCCGCGGTAACTGTATTTCCCGGGAGATTAAAATCTACTCTATTTTTTTTACACATTTTAGAAAACAGGGTTGTCTTCCCGACATTCATATTGCCGGCTATGACAATGGATGATCTCTCCTCTCTTTTGATCCCCCTGTCAACATTATCCTTTCCAAACAAAGTCATCTGCTTTTAATACCCCACCGTGTCAAAAAATTGTAACTGTGTTAATTAAAAAACGCTTCAGCTATACAGATCAGTTGATTATTTCTTCATCCTTTCAACCATATATCCATCCATAACAAGCTGCATCATATGGTGCATTACACATACTAACAGTGCAGCCCCATATTCAGGGAAAAAAGAGACCTGAAGCATAATAGAAAGTGGGAGTGTTTTTTGCCCCCCCAGCAAAATCACGCTTTCCCTTTTTCCCTTCTTAAGCTTAAAACGTCCGGAAACAAACCACCCTGCGCAGATCATTAAACCATGGAAAAATACAGCCACCCCAAAAGCTGCGCAAAGGATCATACCATTTTGTAAAATAACTTCCCGAACCTGGGACAGAGCCATCCAAACAACCAGAAGAACAATAATCTGATTACCATTTTGCAGCCATCTGGCAACCTTACCCAAAAAAAATCCTGCATAAGGTCTCACAAAAAGACCGCAACAAAGAGGGCAAAGTAACACCGCTCCTATTTTTAGCATCATCTCCATCTTGTCAATTAAAACCAGAGTTGTATCTCCTGTTAAATTCACTAATAATGAAAGTTCAACAGGAATGGAAAAAACTGAAAATAAATTTGCTAAAATAGTTATAACAAGAGCATGGGCCATATTCCCTCCGGCTGCACCTGTCATCACAAGACCACTGCTTAAAGTTGTGGGAACAACCGAAACCAGAATGATCCCCAGCACAAGTCCGTGACCAAGGGGACTAAGGGTGATCAATGCGGCAAAACACGGAGCTAAAACAAATATCAAGGCAAGGGCTATCAAGACCCCTTTAATATCTTTAAGCCCTGCAGTAATTGCATCGGCGTTTAACATCAAACCGGAAACAAAGAATATTATTATGATAGCGGCATCCGGCCCATGATGGGATTTAAGCCATTTACCAGCAAAGGAGACTGTTTCAGTTTTGTCTATCATTGTAATGGTAAAGATCGAAATCAAACCAGCAACAAACCAATATTTTTTTAGTAATTCAATTATTTTCATATCAATATATATAGCAGATCCCACCCTGAAATAACACATTGAATATAATATAAGGCAATGGAACTAAAAATAGTATCTCAATATATTTTTAGTAAACATTATTTTATGCTGAATATTTACAAAAGGTTTTGCATTCATAAACTTGTTATTGATATAAATTAAGAGTAATTATTCAGCTAATCTGTATTCCAACAGGTATAATCTGATTAAACCATGAAAAACTCACGTTTAAAAGGTCGTAAAGAAAGAACCTGTTCTTAAATTAGTGACACTGAATAGTTACAATTAAGATGGACTTTTGATAAGTGACGGTGTTATTTTTATTATCCTGAAAAAAACATTAAGGTAAAAAGGAAAAAATAATGGATTATAATTTCACAGAGGAAGAGTTAAGTATAAAAGATACCATAGGGAAATTTGCGAAAAAAGAGATCAGCCCCTTTATCGCTCAGATAGAAAATGAAAATAAAATGCCCGATGAACTTTTATCAAAAATAACAAATATGAGGATATCCGGCCTTCCTTTTTCAGAAAAGTGGGGGGGGGCAGGGGCCACATATATAAGCCTTCTCCTGGCTGTTGAAGAACTATCCTATGTTTACATGCCAAGCATTTTCCATCCCCTGGTCAATGCCATGGCAGCCTTTGGATTTTCAAATTTTGCCAGTGATTATTTAAAGGATAAATATTTACGAAGGATATTGGATGGCTCCATAAATGCTGCATGGGCTTTTACAGAGCCGGATACAGGCTCCGATCCAAAGCAAATTACAACTAAAGCTGTAAAAGACGGGGATGACTGGATATTAAACGGAACAAAAAGATTTATTACCAATTCGAGCATTGCAGAGGTGGCAGCAATTTTTGCAGCAACTGAAAATGGAATAACAGCCTTTGTAATTGACACAGACAACCCTGGGTACAAAATTGGCAGGAGAGAAAAATTTCTCGCTTTTGCAGGGAGCGATAATGGGGACGTTATACTGGAAAATGCCAGGGTACCGTCTAAAAACATATTAGGTAAAGCAGGCCGTGGTTTTGATATTTTACTGGCGGTTGAGGTCTTTGCCAAAGTAACAGCCTGTGCAGGGAATATCGGCCTTGCCCAGTCTGCGCTGGATCATGCTGTAAAATATGCCAAAGAAAAAACACATAGAGGAACCCCCATAGGAGCAAAATTTCAGATGACCCAGTGGCTCATTGCGACCATGGCTTCAAATGTAGCTGCAAGCCGTTCATTCCTCTATTCTGTTGGAGCTAAAATGGATAAGGGAGACAAAAATCTTGCAGCAGAATCTGCTCTTTTAAAAATTTTTACAGGAAAATGCGCAAGGGAAGTTGCCTCTGATGCTGTGCAGGTTCATGGGGCATACGGAATAACAAGTGAATTCCCCGTGGAAAGGCTCTACAGAGAATCAAAATTCAGCGAAGTAGTACTTGGAACAAGTGAAATACAAAGAGTAATTGCAGCAAGTTCATTACTCCGGTAACATGGATTTTGGTACCCTCCGGATTTATTTTTTTTCCCGTTCCCAGACTCTTCCCGGGAACGGGAAAAAAACTATACATTTCAATTGAATAGTTACACTTCATATTGATAAGAATAACTTATATGTCATCTGTAAAACTGATTACACCCTATTTAAAAGGGAACCTGTCCGTTGCAAGCCTTGGCATGTTATGCCTGATTATTGTCGATTTTTTACAATTGATTATCCCCCGTATAATAAAATGGGCCATTGACGATATTTCCACGTTTCAGGCCGGGACAAAAGAATTACTGATTTATGCACTTTATATTACAGGCTGTGCAGTATTAATAGGATTATTCCGTTATATCTGGAGGCGCTCCCTTATCGGCCTGTCAAGAAAAATTGAAGAAGGACTGCGAAACAGACTTTTTTTCCACATTCAGACCCTTTCTTCTTCATATTTTGACAAAACAAAAACAGGAAATTTAATGGCCCATGCCACCAATGATATCATGAATATCCGTATGGCAACAGGTATGGGTATTGTTGCCCTGACAGATGCTGTTACTCTTGGGGGCGCATCCATAATTTTTATGGCATATATCAACATCAGATTAACTTTGATGGTCATTTTTCCCATGACAGCATTAATTTTTTTTTCCCGTTTTTTTACAAAAAAGATGCATGCTCTATACACAGATATCCAGACAATATTTTCGGATATGACTGAATCAGCAAGGGAAAATTTTTCCGGGATTCGAATAATTAAAGCCTATACCAAGGAAAAAGAGGCTGCATTACAATTTGATTTAATTTCAAAAAATTATGTGAAAAAAAATATCTCCCTGGTGAAAATCATAGGCTCTTTTTTTCCAATGCTGGTTTTCCTTTCCAACTTGAGTCTTGCCATTGTAATCTATGTGGGCGGCAAAAAGACCATGTACCTGGATATAACCCCTGGTGACTTTGTCGCTTTTATCAGTTACCTTGCTCTTTTGTCATGGCCCATGATGGCGGCAGGATGGCTCATCAATCTTATCCAGCGAGGCAGAGCATCCCTTCACAGAATCGATGCCCTGCTCCAGGTAACCCCTGAAATCGAGGATTCGCCCCAAGCAATTCTGTTTAACCAGGCCAGGGGGGATATTCTTTTTAAAAATGTTCTTTTCACTTATCCCGAAACCAGGGGATTTGGCATGTCTGATATTAATATAAAAATAGGACATGGAAAAATCCTGGGTATTGTGGGGCCCCCTGGAAGCGGAAAAACAACCCTCCTTAACCTTATTCCACGAATATATGATACAGTGGGGGGAGAAATTCTCCTTGACGGCGTTGATATAAAAAGCATTAAAGTTAGAGATTTAAGAAAAAATATCTCCTTTGTACCCCAGGAGCCCTTTTTGTTTGCAGGAACCATCAAAGAAAATATTATTTTTGGACAAAAAAATATAGATGAATCTGTTTTGATCAAAGCTGCCAAAGAGGCATCTTTATACGATGATATAACAGCTCTTAAAAATGGTTTCGAAACCATAGTGGGGGAAAAAGGTGTAATCCTTTCAGGGGGGCAAAGGCAACGGGTAGCTATTGCCAGGGCTTTTTTGCACGACGCCCCCATTTTGGTATTGGATGATCCTGTCAGCCAGGTTGATGTGAAAACTGCAAATATCATAATTAAAAGCATTCTAAAAAAAGCCGGGGAAAAAACAATTATAATTGCTTCACATCGTATTTATGCGGTAAGTTTTGCAGATGAAATCATTTCAATGGAGGATGGACGGATTACAGAATCAGGAACTCATTTACACCTGATTGAAAAGAATAATTATTACGCAGCAGTATCCAGACTGCAGGAGATAGAAATATAAATGCGATTTGATTATGGTTATTCAGAGGAAAAACAGGTGGGAAAAACCTATGATATCAACCTGCTAAAAAGGCTTTATCCCTTTATAAAACCGTATATTTCCATGCTGGCAGGATCAATGATTCTGGTTATATTCATAACAGGGGTGGAGCTTTCACTCCCCTATATCACCAAAGTAGCAATTGACCGCTATATTATGCCCCACTCAGAGTCCATGGATCCTTCCATCGGCGGAATAATAAAAGATAAAAAAAGATACCTTAAAGCAGATACAACCAGGGAGGAATTTAGAGAAATAATAAAAAAATATCCGGAACTCTTTGAAATCCATCAGTCCTTTGCATTCATACACCATGAGAATCTTAATCTCCTTGACAAAAAAGATTTGCAGATATTACGCAAAGATGATGTGTCAGGGTTAAAGAATATTTGTATACTTTTTATTGCCTTTATACTTATTAATTTTTTTTTAAATTTTTTCCAGGTTATAATCATGGAGTATACAGGCCAAATGGCCATGCATGACCTAAGGACCGACCTGTTTAAACATATCATAGATCTTCCTGTCACTTTTTTTGCGTTAAATCCTGTTGCCCGGCTTGTGACACGGGTTACAAATGATGTTCAGAACATGTATGAACTTTTTACTTCTATCATTACATTTGTTCTAAAGGATTTTTTTCTGTTGATCGGGATCGCCACTCTTCTTATCCTCATTAACTGGCAGCTTGCGCTTATATCATTTTCCATTATTCCCTTTGTTCTTTATATTTCAATATATTTTTCCGGACTGGCAAGGGATATTTTCAGAGATTTACGCACAAAACTGGCTGAAATCAATGGAAGATTTGCTGAAACCACGGAGGGTATCAAGGTTATTCAGCTCTTTTTACAGGAAAAGGAAAATTATCAGTCATTCACAAAATTGAATCACGAAAATTATACTACAGCAATAAAACAGATTCACATTTTCGCATTGTTCATGCCTCTAATAGAGATACTTGCTTCTGTGGCACTGGCCATGATTATATATTACGGAGGTGGAAGGGTCGTTTCCGAAACTCTCAGTTTGGGGTCCCTGGTCGCATTTATATCCTATATAAAGATGTTTTTTACGCCATTAAGGGATATCGCTGAAAAATATAATATCATGCAGAATGCAATGGCATCGGCAGAAAGACTTTTTATGATTTTAGATGACGAAAATATCGAAGATAAGAGCATAACAGCCGATGGAAGGGGTGGAGCTTCCCATAAAAAAGCGGTTATAAATAGAATAGATAGCGTGGAATTTGAAAATGTATCTTTTATGTATGTAAAAAATGAACCTGTTCTTGAAAAAATTTCATTTAAAATCAAAAAAAAAGAAAAATTTGCTCTTGTTGGCCCCACAGGTTCGGGGAAAACATCCCTTATCAACCTGATTTTAAGATTTTACATCCCCGATTCCGGCAGGATTTTAATTAACGGGGCTGACATTAATACCTTTGATCTTTCAGAACTAAGATCAAAAATTGCAATAGTTACTCAAGAGCCATTTTTGTTTTCTGGAACCATTCGGGAGAACATTGTTCCACCTGGTGCAGATATTTCCGAAGAAGTATTAAAAAAACTCCTTAAAGCATCAGGATGCAGCAGCCTGATAAGCAGACTCACTAAAGGGCTTGAAACCAGACTCTCCGAAGGGGGGAAAACATTATCCAGCGGCCAGCGGCAGTTAATCTCCATTGCCAGGGCATTTATATATAACCCGGACCTTCTGTTATTAGACGAAGCAACATCCTATATTGACTCAAAAACAGAAGAGGAAATTACCCTGGCCCTTGCCAGTCTTATGAAAAACAGAACCTGCCTTGTTGTGGCGCACAGGCTTTCAACAGCCCGGAATTCTGATAGGATTATGGTGTTAAAAAAAGGAGAGATAATAGAATCAGGAACCCATCATTATTTGATGAAACAAGGGAAATTTTATTATAAACTAAACCATGGCGGGGCTGAGCTATTGTGAAATTTAAAAAACTCTGGTTGTTTGAGCAGAGCGGGTTCCAAAGATTTTTAAATTTTATTATAGCTCAATTTATTGCTGAATGCGGCACTAATTTATTATTCCTAATTTATTATTCCTAA
>CAZNFB010000043.1:0-3873 GCA_964572105.1 uncultured Desulfobacteraceae bacterium | reverse complement strand
AGGCCATTAATAATAATACCAGATAGTCTTGTAGTCAGAAATTTTTTCCCCTGATTTCTCCAGCCTTTCAAGATAATCATAGATTGCGACATCGGTATATATATAGGTATCTGCCTGGGATATCTTTTTCTCCCAGGGATGAAATTCATATACCCTGCGTCCATCAGGGAGTATTGAAATAACATCATGGTGCTGTCCCGCACGGAGATAATTTTTCCCTAATTTTGGAACATTAAAAACGATCTCGTCTGTACGGACAGTTCCCGGAAGAAGCCTGGCCTCTTCCTGCTGTTCCTGGAGCAATCTTGGAATGGGGACTCTGTATTCATAGGTTTCATCTTTCCCCTTGGTGTTGAACGTATAATAAGGTGTAACTCCAATACTGCGAAGGGCAAGACGCAATGCAACAGCCTCGAACCGCTTGGAATTATAAAAGGTATATACCAGTTGATTATATATTTCCATGCCGTTTTGCCGGAATTTTTGCACAGCATTTAAGGTTTGGGAAGAAATTTCATAGGAGTGCTCAAAATGTGTTATAATTATTACCTCCCTTTTCCCGGGGACATTAAACCTGCTGATAATACGCAAAAGGGAATCTGTCATTCTTTGGGGAAGTGTGACCAGCATGCGGGTTCCGATTCTGATTCTTACAACATGGTCAATGGCTGAAAGTCTCTCCAGCAGCTTTTCAATTTTTTCATCGGACAACAGAAGGGGGTCTCCACCTGTGATGAGGACTTCGTTTATTTCAGGCGTTTTTTTTATCCATTCCACTGCCTGCTCCAGCTTATCGGCTGAAATAGCAGCATCTGCAGAGTAAACATCTTTTATCTGCCAGTTCCTTTGACAATATACACAGATTTGAGGACAAGTTAAAATCGGCTTTATGATAACTATTTTGGGATATCTTCTGGTTATCCCTTCAATGGGGGAAGTGTCTCGTTCCAGCATAAAATCCATTGAGGTATTTGCATCAATTCCGAAGTCTTTAATTTTATTTACATAATGCAAAGTTGGAATAACCTGTGCCCTGAGAGCATAATCTTTTTCCCGGTGAGATTCAAAATCGATAAGGGAAAGGTAATAGGGGGTTATCCCAAAAGGGATTTCATGTTCATTGGCCAGTGCAACAGCCTGATATTCTTCATTTGTAAGTTTAACAAGTTTGGCCAGTATTTCGGCTTTTCTGATAACATGGCTCAGATGCCAGCTCCAGTCATCCCAATCTGTTTCACAGGCACCAAAATATTCTAATATCCTTAATTTGTTAATATTACGTTTTTTTTCAATCTCCTCACTTAATCCTGAGGGGTAAAGATTGAGAAATTGCTGCATTCTTTCTGCCATCCCTGACAGTTCCTCCGATCTTAACCTGGCTGCTTTTCTTCCCTTATATTCCGTATACAAAGGAAGTTTCCCTTCATAAACATCTGTTTTTCTCGCTATCCCTCTTAAAAGATGCTCAAGCTCAGCAAAAAAAGCAGGGGATGGTTCTTCAATATTTTTTAAATCGTCTCCATGAAGCAAGTCATTTATGTATGACAGAAAGTTATACCCGAGTGTTTTCTCGCTTCTGGTTGAAATAAGATTTCTAAAGACCGAGATTACCCTGCGAATTAATACCCCTTCAAGGGGGGTGATAGATAGAACGTCACCAAATGTATCATCGCCCAACTCGGACAGATATTTAGCAAGCCGCTCTTTTTTTAAATCCATTGAATCCGAAGAAAGGAGAATCTTTTTCACTTCCGGTGCTATCTCCAAAATTTGTATACATTTTTGACGATTTTTTTCATTCATAGAATTAATCCGATCATTTAAAAAATTAGCGACAAAACATAAAATCAACAATTGAAATCTGTATAATCCACTCAAAGCTAAAAAAGGGTATGCCCTTTTTTAGGTGCATACCCTTTTTATTTTTTGTAAGCTTTATTCAGTCAGTATCTTAGTGACCAGCACCTAATAGAGCTGCAATAGCGCCTGCCTGAGGATGCGCATAGATTAAAATCAACGCAACCACAAGAGAATAAATACAAAGTGATTCGATCATTGCAAGACCGATCAGCATGGTAACTGTTACTTTTCCTGATGATTCAGGATTTCTTGCTATTCCTTCAACTGCTGCTTTTAATCCAAGTCCCTGGGCAATGCCGCAGCCAAATGCTGCAACAGCAATTCCAAAACCAGCGGCCGTAACACACGCAATAAAAAATTGTAAAGCACTTGCTTCCATTATACAATTCCTCCTTCAAAATTAATATTATGCTTCTTCCATTTTCCCATTTAAAATATAAATTCTTAAATATACTTTTTTATATATAGATTTTCAGTAACTATTCAGCGTCGCTGATTTTAAGCTATACGCATTAGCTGAATAATTATCCGCTTTTAAAATTTAGCACAGGCCAAAGAGAAAGGCGTATTGCAATACTACTTTGACAGATAACGGAATGAAATTATTTGTGTGACAGTTTATGCGCTTTTATTAATGAGCATGCTCCATTGCGCTACTGAAATACATGATCGAAAGTAAAAAAAAGACAAATGCCTGTACCAGCGCAACAAAAATACCAAGAGCCATTATTGGAAGAGGAGCAAAAAATGCTCCAGCCAGGCCAAACAGAATTCCTAAAACAAGTTCATGTCCCATCATATTTCCAAAAAGTCTGAAGGAAAGGGACAAAACCCGTGCCAGGTGGCCTATTAGTTCAATGGGAAATATTATAGGTATCATCCACCATACAGGGCCTAAAAAATGTTTTATATATTTTACGCCATGATATTTTATCCCGATAACATGGGTAAAAACCACAACCGTGAGAGCGCATGCCAAAGTAGTATTTAAGCTTGCAGTTGGAGGAAAAAATCCAGGCACAAGCCCGATAAGATTACAGGCAAAAATATAAATAAATACTGTTGCTACAATGGGAAAGAGCCATCGGCCCTCTTCACCTGTAATATCGATCATAAAATTTTCGATACCGGAAATAATTAATTCAGATATATTTTGACCCTGTGTGGGAATCAGGGATATCCCTTTTGCCGCAATTGTACCTGCAACAATAAGCAAAGCCATTACTACCCAGGAATAAATAACATGGGGGTTTGAATGGGCAAAATGTCCGAGACCAATTAATTCAAAGATCTTCACAAAAAACAGATAGGGATGTTCCATCCTTAAATTGCCTCCTTGAAAATAAGAGTTTTAAGTTCACGCATGGTAGCAAGGGTTATACTGGCAACCACTACAGAAAGACCAACCAGAAGACCAATCGGCTGCACAACTTTCCATACAATCAGAGCAAAAATAATAAATCCGCTTATGGTAAATCGGAAATAATATTTTCCCAATATCAACCCGACAGATGAAATCCGGGGGGGAGTAAAAGCATTTTTAAGGGTTCTTTCCAGTAGATAAAAATTTATTGTAACTATTAATCCTCCAAATATTATCCCCCGGACAAAAGGTGGCTGTGCAAAGAGCAATCCTGCTCCGCTCGCAATAGAAAAAATGACCCAATTTGAAATTCCTATAAATTTTATAAGTCTCTTTTCCATACCCACCTTAACTAAAGCCCCCTGCTTTTTTTTATTGCAAAACCAATATTTCTATAACCGGCTGCAATTCCAAACCCAAGACAAACCAGCATAAAAACAGGAGCAGTATCAAATCGTCTGTCGAGATACAGCCCCAAAGCAAGCCCTATAAAAATAGAAAGGGCCACAGACAGACCAATGCTCCCATAATATGCTAAATCTTTAAGATTACGTTTCGCTTCTTTCTTCATACTTATATAATTAACATTAATTTATAGCACTAATGATAAAATAAATCAATTAGAATTTTTTATTATAGCTCAATGTATT
>CAZNFB010000042.1:11333-14101 GCA_964572105.1 uncultured Desulfobacteraceae bacterium | reverse complement strand
CTTAAGGGTGCCTTGAAGCGTTACTTATGCAGGCAAATTAACGGTACACTCAGCTCCTGAGTTTGAATTTGTAATATCAACAGATCCTCCATGGGCCTTAATAATATTATGAACAATTGCAAGTCCTAGACCAGTACCCCTTTTTTTAGTAGTAAAAAAAGGATCAAATATTCTTGGCATATCAGCTGCAGTAATTCCTGGGCCTGTGTCGTTTAATTTAATTTCAATAACTTTTTCTCCTTGCCCATGGCCTGCAATCTTTTTTGTGAATATTGTCAGCTCTCCGCCTGTTCCCATTGCCTGAAGAGCATTTAATATTAGATTAAGCAAACTTTGCTTTAGCAAATCTGCATCACCTGAAACCAATAAAGGTTTATCTGTAAATTTTTTAATAATATTCACATCGCTTAAAGCAACAAGGTTATCCAAAGAGATTAAGGCTTCATTAATGATATTATGAATATCTGTCTTTTCAAATTCCAATTCCTGATCAGGCTTTACAAATAAAAGCATATTTGAAATTATGTTATTGATATTCTTTACCCCGCCGGAAATATAATCAGGAAGGAGTTTTAATTCCCCAAAGCCCTCCAGCTCCCTTTTTAAAACACCTGCAAAAAGTTCAATACTTCCCAGGGGATTTCTAATTTCATGGGCAATTTTTACGGCCATTTCTCCCATGGCGGACAAACGTCCTGTACGACTCGCCATTTGTTCAAGCCTTTTTACTTTTGTTATATCCCGTATTGTCAGAACAATTCCCGCATCTTTTTGATTTGAAGATTTAACAGAAGATATGGAAACTATTACAAAAACAGGCTTTTTATTTATATCCAATAATTTTGTTTCAAATTCAGTATTTTTCTGATATTTTTTAATACTATCAAAAGTTAAATCAAGATTCTTAAAAAAATCTTTTTTAAAAATATCATCAAATTGTCGGCCAAAAGTATCCGCCGATTTGAACCCGGTAATTTTTTCCGCAGCCCTGTTAAAAATATTTATTTTTCCTTTTTGATCAGCAACCACAACGCCGGTGTTCAAACTTTCAAGAATATTGTTAAGATAATTTTTGACTTTCTCCTTTTCTTCAAGATTCAGCTCCAATTCCGCATTTTTTTCTTTTAACTCTACATTCAGTTCTTTGACCCTTATTTCAAGATCTTTATAATATTTACCAAACTTCTGCGCTGCTCCATTAAAAGATTTAATGGCCCTGTTTAAAGTCTGAATTTTATCCACACCGTCCTTATTAAGGCTTTGTAAATTCATATGGTATATCCCCTGAAAAATAAAATTGCTTTTTAAGCCATACAAATATATGAATGCAATAATCACGCCAGCAGTAAAAAAATAATTATGAATCTTGAACGATTAATAAGGGGATTTTATAAAAGGCGGGGGATATAAATTTTCAAATAATTACCCTATTTTAAAATTAGACCTCAAAATTATGGCCAGACCAGAGGGGAAAAAGCGTATTTAAATACGCAGGCGACCGATAGCTCAGTAAAATTATTTATGTGGAAATCAATACTACGATGACCGAAAATTTTAGCAAGCAGTGGAGTTAAATTATAATAAAATGTGTCACTTCTTTAACATCTATACTTTATACACAGCACAACTTTCAAACTGCTGGGGAGTTATGCGATGTCTTTTTATTTTCTCCACCAGAGTAGTTCTGTTAACCTGCAAAAGCTTTGCAGCCTTGTTTTTTACCCACATTGTCTTTTCAAGAGACTGAAAGATAAGAGCTTTTTCAAACTCATTTACCGCACTATTTAAAGATATTCCCTCCTTTACAAGTTGAATTTCTGGTATTGGTATATAATCATTTTTCCCTCTGCCTCTTATTTTATCAGGCAGGTCATCGGGCATTATTTTTCCTTTTCTTTTTAAAACCACAATACATTCTATTACATTCTTCAATTCTCTTACGTTACCCGGCCATGGGTAATCAAGCATAAGCTCCATTGCTTTATCAGAAACACCCATAATTTCAGCATTATTTATTTTATTAAAATCTTTACAGAATTTTGAGATAAACAAAGGAATATCAGTTTTTCGTTCACAAAGGAGGGGGAGCATAATAGGAATCACATGGAGGCGATAAAATAAATCTTCACGAAATCTCCCTTTTTTCACCTCCTCTTCCAGATTACGATGGGTTGCCGCCAGGACCCTAAGATCAATTTTTACCATTTTGCAACCGCCGACACGTTCAAACTCTCTCTCTTCCAGCACTCTAAGAAGCTTCACTTGAAGGTCGGGGCTCATATCGCCAATTTCATCCAAAAATATTGTGCCACCATCAGCCAGTTCAAACTTTCCGGTTTTAGACACCGTTGCGCCGGTAAAAGCACCCTTTACATGCCCAAACAATTCACTTTCCAGTAAGTTTTCAGGGATGGCACCACAATTAATAGGAACAAAAGGTTTATTCCTTCTTTTAGATTTCCTGTGAATAGCCCTTGCTATTACCTCTTTTCCGGTTCCGCTGTTTCCATTGATCATAATTGTACTGTCCGAATCAGCCACCTTGTCAATTATAGCAAAAATATCCTGCATTTTTTTGCTATGTCCGATAATCTCCAAGTTTCTCATTCTGTCTTGAGATATATCAGCATGAGGAAAATTACATTGATCCGAATTTTTTAAAATTTGTTTATTTTTTTTATTCATCAAATCAACCATTGCATCCCCCTGTCAAGATCGTTTTCGTTCGCATACTAATATGAACAAAGATTTACGCGGCTGAGCAAAAA
>CAZNFB010000042.1:0-11233 GCA_964572105.1 uncultured Desulfobacteraceae bacterium | reverse complement strand
AAATATTCAAAAAATGCAAATTGCAAAATGTATACCAGTAAGATGCTATCAAAAATAAAACAGAGCTAAAGATACCCCAAGTGCCTATGAATACGGCTTAGCCGGCGGGAAACAAAAAAGATTCATATCTGTAACCACCAACAAACCATATACCAGGAGAAATAGAATTATTGCATTTTGCAAATAAATAGGAATTTTATGTAACAAAAAAACCTTACACTTTAAAATAAATAATAGATAACATGCATGATTATAAGAGAAATTATACTTTATGCTTTTACTTTTGCAAATCGCAACATTTTTTATTCGATTTGCAAAAGTAAACGATATTGACGCAAAAAGTTACCTCTAAACTTTGATCTGTAACATCCCTAAAATCTTTATTTTGGCCTGGTTTTATCTTGGGCTATTCAATAGTCATACCTTATATCCCAAAATGGCCGAAACTAAAACCAATCCACTTTATTTTAAAACTCATAAAAACTACAGAAAACATATAACTCTTCCGCTGTGATAATTACAGACACACTTCAAGGATATTATTATGAAAAAATATCCTAAAGTTTTATTTTTTTCATCCGATAACCTCTTTAAAAGCAGAAAAAAAATAAAAAAGGGGGTAAAAAGGTAAAAAAAGAATTAATTTAAAAAAAGTTTTAAAGCATAACCCATGAAGCATATTAACAAATTTTGGCAGAATAACCAAAATAAATCCTAGGAAAGGAGAAAAACAATGGCTGTTAATGTTACACTTACCGCAGGAATGCGGAAAAATCTTTTCAGTCTGCAGCAGACAGATAAAATGCTGGGGAACACGCAAACACGTTTAGCATCAGGCAGAAAGGTCAATTCAGCTCTTGATGATCCTGTGAAATTTTTCAAGGCACGTGATCATTATAACAGAGCATCCGACCTTTTGTATCGAAAAACAGAAATGGGTGAAAGTATCAAAACCATTGAAGCTGCCAATACTGGTATTGAAGGGATGATAAATCTTCTTGAGCAGATGAAATCCCTGGCATCCGCGGCAAAAACAGCTTCAAGCACTACAGTTGCAGGTGAGCTTGAAACACAGTTTAATTCCATTCATTCACAAATAGGGGCCATGGCTGATGATTCAAATTATGGTGGAACAAACCTGCTGGATGCTCAAACTATGACTGTTGTTTTTAATGCGGCAGGAGATAATGAGCTTGATGTATCCGGTTTTACTGCCTATGAAAGCAAGGCTACTGCCACCCATGAAATTGCCGAGGCAGTGGTTGCTGAGGCATCTTTCTATTCTGGCACTGATATTTCTGTAACCGGGGCCACATCCTCTATGGATGCAGTGACCAGCGCAATTTCAAATCTTAGATCTGAAGCCCAGCAACTTGCATCTGCCCTTTCTACCATTTCAATTCGTGAAGAGTTTACAGATAAAATGGCAAATACATTAAACTCCGGTGGGGATAAACTCACTCTTGCAGATATGAACGAGGAAGGAGCTAACATGCTGATGCTCCAGACTCGTCAGGCACTTGGGACAACATCCTTGTCACTTTCATCCCAGGCTGCGCAGTCTGTTCTCAGGCTCTTTTAGTCTTTATAAGATTTTGGAAAATTAATTTGGGAAAGGCTGTAAAAAAAATAATTTTAAAGCAGATTAGTAACCTATAACAAGCCCAAAATAATTTTCTTAAAGCGGCAAATTGCACAGGGAGAGTTAATCCCCCTGTGCAATAGTTATCCGGGAGGTATTTCGATGATAGAATCGACCCACAACATAACACAAGCCAGGATGGGAGTAAACAGGCAGTTAAGCGATACAGCAAAGGTCGCGGTTAATCCTTCCAGGCTCCGCAGTACAAAAAATACCTTCACTCAAAAGGTCGGGGAAAATATTGATCAAATAAATTTTAGCAGGCTGGAATCTGCAAATAATTCATTAAACAATGCAGCTAAAAAAATAGGGGCAGCAGATGCCGCATTAAATAAAATTAATAATAACGCCAGTGAAATAAAAAATCAGTTAACAAACATCGTTAACACTTATCCTCCCCTCCCTGCTGGAAGTGAAGAACGGGAAAAAATTTTCAATAAAATAGACCAGCATCAAAAACAGATCAATGATCTTACGAATTTAAAAGAGACAGCAGAAAAAATAAAAATGACAGACAGTTCCGTAGGAACAAAATCCGGAGTCCTTTCCATCAAGATAGATGAAACAAATCATCCTTATACAATCAGATCATATGCAGTGGCGGAGATACAAAAACATGTAGACTCAATTACCAGGCAATCATCTGATATTCAGCTCACCGACTCCAGGCAGAACCTGGAAGATTCAATGAAAAATCTGACAAAAGAACAAAATAATTTAAAAAAAGAAATTTCCCAGCTGGCTGATACAAAAATTTTAAGCAAAGTATTACCAGGTTTTAAATTTATTAATATAGATGGAAATATGGCTGACCAGCTAAGTACCAAAATCGGCCATAGCCTGGGCATTGAATCAAACAGCATAACAGGAGGAGATGGCAGGTTTACGGAGCTTTTAGTGTAATGGCCCTTAAAATATCCCTAAAGACAAATGAAAAAGTGATAATTGGCGGAGCTGTTATAAGAAACGGTAAATCAAGGTCAGATTTATTTATTGAAAATGATGTCCCTGTTTTGCGTGAAAAAGATATATTAAGCGAAAAAGATGCTGACACACTAGGAAAACGTATCTATTTTACAATACAGTTAATGTATATAGATAATAGTAACCTTAAATTGTACCATGAAAAATACTGGGAGTTTGTAAAAAATTTTGTCGATGCCGCACCAAGCTCTCTAGGACTAATAGATCAGATAAACGAGAATATACTCTGCAATAAATATTACCAGGCGCTTAAATTAACCAGAGAATTAATCGAATATGAAAAGGAGATAATTAACCATGTTAGGAATTAACGCAGGCGCCATAAAAGCATACCAAAATATTGACAATGCCACACTCTCTGGCCGTGAAACTGAAGCAAGGGTTCTTACCAGGGCTGCACTCAAATTAAAAGAATGCAAAAACAACTGGAATACTCCTGACAGAAAAAACAAACTGGATGAAGCATTAAGATATAACCAGCGAGTTTGGAGTATTTTTCAGGAAGAACTGGCAATGGAAAATAATCCTTTACCCCAAAAAATAAAGGAAGATATTTTGAGTCTCAGCATATTTATTGATAAACGTATTTTTGAAATAATGGCATTTCCGGCTCCTGAAAAACTTGGTGTTCTAATAAATATTAATCAAAATATCGCAGCCGGGCTCAGGTCATGATTGTTTGAGAAAAATATTTTTATCGAAATTGCCAGAATTAATTTCTTCTAAAAAAACTGACATTTCAGAATTTGCAAGATCTGCTTCTTTTAACGATTTAAGTAATAATGCCGCGCGGTTTCTCCTTCCAGCCGAAACAAGACGTTTTGCATGGATGTAAAAATATTCACAAAAATCGATATTATGTTTTTTCAAAACATCAACACATTCAACGCCTTTTTTTACATTTTTTTCTATAAAAAAGGCAAGAGCCAGAAGACCATATCCCATAATATGTGCAGAATTATTCATCAGGAAGCTTTCCAGTTCCAAAATTGCTTTTTTTACAGAACCTACTCTGATCTCACAAACAGCACAATTTGTTAAAGCCTCATTTATGTCTGGGTTCAATCCTAACGCTTTTCTGGAAAATTTAAGTGCTTCCTGATATTGCTCTAATTTTATTAATACATACCCCTTATTAAAAAATGCCTGGGCAAATTCAGGATTAATAATAATTACCTTGTCCAGCAATTCAAGTGCCTCATCATACCTTCCGATTTCAATGGCCTGGAGAGCAAGTTCAAATAACGCCTTGGGATTTTTTTTGTTTTCCTTCAGTTTTATTTTTCCCAAATGGTAATATTCTTCTTTTTTTGTTAATATTTTTTCGGTATTTAACCTTCCATAATGGTGTATCGGCACACTGCATTTTTTAATTACTATTCCTGCTGATTCCAATGAAGGTTCAACAAATTCATGGACGCAGTTTTCAAACCTTACACGTTTATCATTGGAAAAGAGCCTTACTTTATCACTGCCAACCCATCCTATGCCCGCGCCTTCACCCTGATATTTCACGTCATTAGGGTGCCACCCCTCCATGCCCCAATCATTTATATAATTTCTGGTTGTAAACTGATAAGACAGATTCTTCATACTATTGTTTATCAGGCCTCTGATATGTTCTCCATCCACATGGGATATAACCTCATCCGCATCCAATACAAATATCCAGTCTCCTTTTGCCCTGTCAATTGAAAAGTTCCTTGCATTTGAAAAACTGTCATTCCATTTAAATTCGTAAATTATTGCACCGAAAATTTTTGCTATCTCAATGGTTCTGTCAGTTGAACCGGTATCTACAATAATTATTTCATCAACCAGATCTTTTACAGATTTAAGGCATTTTGCCAGATCCTTTTCCTCATCTCTTACTATCATGCATAAAGAGATGGTTTTACCTTTTTTTCCCACATTGATTCCAACAGGCCCTAACTCATCTCTGATTTTTTGTGCTGGAATTATTATTTCATCATCTACATCAAACCTTGCTAAAAGAGTCTCTATATACTCCATTGCTTCTTTAAATTTGTTCTGTTGTGTAAAAATATCTATTATGAGATATATCAACCTTTTGTTACCAGGATACCTTTGATACGCCTTAATAAAATGTTCCCCTGCACGTTTAAACTCACCAAGTTCCGAAGCTATTTCATGATAAATCATTACAGTCTTTTTTACGGTGGGTAAAAGGTCAAATCCCTTCTCGGCAAGACCCAGAATATCTCCCTTAAAACCTCCTCGCAGCTTTGTCAGGCTAAGATTGGTATAGGAACAAGGATATACTGGATCTATTTCAACCACCTTTTTAAACACATTTTCTGCTTTCTTTAAATCACCTATTTTAAAAGCCAGCTCCCCCTTTAAATTTAAAGCCGGAGCAGAAAAAGGATTAATAAAAAGAGCCTTATCTGCATACTCTAAAGCCTCTGTAATTTTATTCATACCAGACAGGCAATATCCTGCAAGTTCCAGCATGATTAAATTTTTATCTCCATCTGGAATTTTTTCGAGCAAATCAAACCCATGTTCATATTCCTCACATTCCAGTAAAATTTTCGCACAGGCATAGTAACATTTTTTGAATTCCGGCCAATTTTTTATAATTGTTAAAAAGATTTCCACTGGCTCACGAATCATCCCCCTTTGAAACAAAAGATCTGCTTCAGCGATAGCTTTATCCACAAGCCTGTTTTTATCTTCAGAATTCATTGTTTACCTTTTATAATTTATAAAATGGATGTGTCAGGTTTATTTTCCCCCTTAAGCCTTGCCTCTGCTTCAAAGGCCTTAGTATTCCATGGCTCTATTTCCATCACCCGGTCATAAAAAAAACTTGCGTCATCAATCTTCCCGATGTCGGCACTTATATTTCCAGCAATCATAAGTGCATCAATATCGCAAGGATTTTTAGCCAATATTTGTACATATATCTCCAGAGCTTTTTGCGGCCTACCTGATTCAGCATACCAAAAATCAGCAAGGTTTTTCTGAAACGTAATATTTTCCGGCTGCAGTTCAACAGCCCTCAGATAATTTGCCAGTGCTTTGTTTTTATGACCTGTCCTGACATACAAAAGTCCCAGGTCATTATACGGAAAAGGAAAATCAGGATATAAATCGAGGAGTTTTTCCAGTGCCATGATTATTTCTTCGGAATCTTCCATACCATATTTCTCTTGAATTTCATCATATATCTCATCAGGCGATTCAGATTCATTAACTGCAGTTTTATTCTGTTTCAACTTATCAAGAAATTCAAGAACATCTTCATTCGACGGCTCTATTTCAAGAACCTTTTTATAGAGATTTTCCGCATCAAGAAATCGCTTCATGGCAACATGGATATGAGCTGTAATGAGCAGAACCTCAATATTTTCAGGCTGGATTGTCAAAATTTTTTCATATATGGGTAAGGCATTCTGCGGGGCATCCATCTCTGAAAGGTAATAATCTGCCAGGGTTTTATTAAAAATTATGTTTTCCGGTTCAAGCTCCACGGATTTACAAAAATGATATAAAGCTTTTTCCTTACCCCCGGAATTAAAATAGAGAACCCCCAAATCAGAATGTGCCGGAGCAAAATCGTATGATACAACAAGTTTTTCAAGAGCGGCTAAAGCCGCTTCATACCACCCATTGTCAATGAGAGGCTTCACATCCTGGTACAGCTGATCAACTGTTTTCATTTTACCCCCATCATGTTACTAATTATTAAAATTTGTCACGTTTATATGTACAGGAACATTTCCTGACTCATAGATTTTCCACATCTTCTGATAGGCTTTTTCAATATTTTTCACAAACCTTAACGTATCAAAAAGAGGATATTTCATGCGATTATCGTCAATTTTTTGACGATAAAATTTTAATCTCGCAGGATCTTTTGCCAATAGAATGGCAAGATTCCTGTAATCATCAGTATTATGAACTATCAAATCATTTAGTCCAATTGCGTTTAATATGCTCGATGAAACACGGGAAGCAAAATGTCTCCCCTGCAAAGTTATAACTGGAACGCCTGCCCACAAGGCATCACTGGTTGTAGTATGCCCATTTACTATTATTGTGTCAATTGCCAGATCAGCCAGTTTTAAACGTGCAAGATGCCGGTCCTTTAAAAGTTTTTCACCAAAAAACAGCCGATCAGAATCAACGTCCCGTTTTTCAGCCTCATATTTAAGATTATATTCAACAAGGTCATTACTCTTTAAAAGCCATAAAACACTTTTTGGAACATCACGGAGAATAGAAAGCCATAAATCAAAGGTTGCAGAATCTATCTTGCATGTCCCATTAAAAGAACAGAACACAAATCCATTTTCAGGTAAGCCAGCCTCTTTTCTGGAAATGTTCTGATCTGAAATAATTTGAAACCGGTCATTGACCTGGTATGTATTGGGCATATAAACAACTTTTTCACTAAAATTTTCTCTATCTTTTAATGGAATAACAATTTTATCAGCAATTATATAATCGATAAAATCAGCGCCGGTGGTACCTGGAAAGCCAAGATAACTGACCTGAACAGGTGACGGGCGCAAAGCAAAGATTTCCAGCCGCCCCCCTTCTGTATACCCTTTTAAATCGATTAGAATATCTACCTGATCATTATAAATACGTGTTGCAGCATCAAAATGGCTTAATCCCCTAATTTCAACAAACCCATCGCAATCATTAATTATTTTTGTTCTGTAACTGCTTTTGTCATCTTCACCATCTGAATAACAATAAATTTTAAACTTATCTCTATTATGCATTTTAAACATACTGAGCATCAAGTGGGCGGTGGCGTGGTTCTTGAAGTCACTTGAAAGATAACCTAATATAATCCTTTTCTTTCTGCTCAGTCCTGGACTGAACAGAAATTTACTCCCTTTAACTGATTTAATTAAACTGCCCATGGAGTTTTCAATATTGTCCGACCAGGATTTTGCCACATTAAAATTATGCAAAGGGTCATCATTTAATGAAAATGCCAAAAAAGGCATTTGCGCTGATGTTTCTTTATCTTTTAAAGTCTTTTTTGTTAATTTATCCAGTTTTAAAATTAATGGATTAATTTCCTTCCACGAACAGATCTGCTGCAGTTGGTATATTAAAAAATTATATGCAAAAGTATAGTCACTTTTTTTCTCAATAGCTTTCTTGTAGCACCCTACAGCCTCCTCAAACCTTCCTGTTTTTCCATAAACAAGCCCCAGATTATAATACGTTTCAAAGAGATCGGGGTTTAGGTCAATCCCTTTTTCATAGCATTTTGCAGCTTTATTAAACCGGCCTTTTTTTTTATATACATTCCCTATATTATTATACACGTTGGGCGTAAAAGGATTTATAGTCGCGGCTTTAATGAAACATTCCATTGCAGGCTGCAGCATATTAAGTTCCAGGAAGACTGTACCCATATCATTAAACGCTTCATAAAAATCGGGTTTAATATTAATAGCTTTTTTATAATATTTTACAGCTTCGTTTAAACGACCTGTTATTTGCAGCATGCTTCCCATGCTGGCATAGGCCTCGGGACGGCCAGGGTCGGCTTTAATAGATTTTTTATAACAGGACATAGCATCATCAAAATTTTTCTGATCTTTATAAATATGACCCATATTATTAAGAGCATTATAAAAGTACGGTTTAATCTCCAGGATTTTTTTATAAATTAATAGAGCAGATTCCGCTTTTCCCTGTTCACATAGAAGCACTGCCATGTTATTATAAGCTTCGATATGCTCCGGTATTATTTTAACAGTCTTTTTATAATAAGAGATTGCTTCATCCGGATTTTTAAGTTCCCGGAGAATATTTGCCATATTATAACAGGCATCCGCATATTCAGGGGTTAAGGTCAGAGCACTGCTATAACATGAACGAGCATCGTCAAACCTACCCACAGCCTTGTAAATATTTCCAAGATTATTAAAAAAAAATGGCTGACTATGATCTGTTTCTATGGCTTTTTTGATCAAATTGATTCCTTCATTGTTTTTCCCTTTTTCGTAAGCAAGAAGGCCCATAAGATGAAGAGCATCTGCATGTTCAGGATTCTTCGCCAGGATTTGAATGTAAATATTTTCCGCTTGTTCCAGTTTTCCCGAACGATGATATAAAACAGCTTTTTTTAGTTCTTGCTTAATATTCATCACAAAATTACTTTCAGGCTTTTTAATATCTTGAAATCAGGTAACTATAGTTACCGTCACATAAATAAATTCAGCAATAGACTGAGCTATAAAATTTAAAAAAATCATTTCAGATGCATTATTTTTTCAACCAGGATTGATATGCCGTGGGGTTTCCCCTTTTTGAAAAATTTTCCAGATTTCTTTATATCTCACCTCAAGATGCTTAACAAACATGGGCGTATCAAACAAGGGTTTGACCAATCTGTTTTTTTCAAGCTTCATCCTTATTTTTTCCATTTTATTTAAATCCCTTGCCAAACCCACCGCAAGATCTTCATAATCGTCAAAGTTTTTTGCAATCAGCCCGGATAACCCAACAGCCGATAAAATACTCGAAGAAACACGGGAGGCAAAATGCCTGCCTGGCAAGGTTATCACCGGAATTCCCGCCCACAGGGCGTCACTGGTTGTAGTATGCCCATTAACAATTCTTGTATCCAGCGCTAAATCGGACAGTTTTAACCGGGCAAGATGCTTGTCTTTGGAGATCTTTTCCGAAAAAATAATTCTTTTTGGATCGACTTCTCTTTTTTCAGCTTCATTTTTAATATTTTCTTCCATTTTATCATTTATTTTAAGAAGCCACAAAACACTTTCTGGAACCCGTTTTAATATTCTCATCCACGAATCAAACATAACCGGCTCGATTTTATAAGGCGTATTAAAAGAACAGAAAACAAATTGATCCTGTGAAAACCCAAAATCTTCTCTACTAGATATAAGGTCTGATACAGGCTGCCATTTGTCATTTATCTGATAACAGTCGGGCATATAAATAAATTTTTCACTGTAAAATTCCTCATATTCTAAAGGAGTTACGATTTTATCAGTAACAATGTAATCGATAAAATCAGATCCAGTTGTTCCTGGAAATCCCAGGTAACTTACCTGAACAGGCGCTGGTCTACAGGCGCATATCCCCATTCGATGCCCCATTGTATAACCCTTTAAATCTATAAGAATATCCACCCCATCCATGGTAATTCTCTTTGCTGATTCCAAAACCCCTAAAAACCTCAAATCTACAAATTCATCAGAATCCTCCATTATTTTTTTTCTATAATGACTCTGGTCATCAATTCCATGGGAATAACATATGACCTTAAATTTTTTTCTGTCATGCAGGTTAAACAAATTCAAAAGAAGATGGGATGTAGGATGATTATAAAAATCACTTGACAGGTAACCAAGAACAATTTTTCCATTCTTTTTTTTTGAGGATAAAGAGATATGGGTTTCAAAGGTATCAGAACTGACAAGATCTGATACCGATTTAGAAATAGCTTCTGCCCATGATTTTGCGGCTAAAAAATTAAACCTGTTGTCATCACTTATGGCGATGGCACAAAAAGGATTCATAGAAATATGCTTTCCTTTTTGTAATTCACTTTCTGCCAATTGATCTATCAGAGCAGCTTCATTCTGAGATTCTTCCCAGGCACAATTTTGACGAAGAACTAAAAGCAGCGGGCCCCTGCAATAACTGTACTTCTTCGGGTCAATGCTTAATGCCTTTCTATAGCATTCTATTGCTTTTTCAATTTGATTAATTACAAAATAAATACCAGCCAACTCGCCGTAGCAACTTGCCTCATCGGGATTGACATTTATTGCTTTTTCAAAATATTCTATAGCTTTTCGTCTGTTTCCGGCTAATAAATAGATATTTCCAAGACAACTATATGCGCCAGGGTGCTCTGGCGAAATTTTTATGGCTTTTTCATAATATTCAACGGCTTTTTTTATATTGCCGATTTCGCAATTAAAAAGTCCCAGGCAAAAAAAAGCTTCCACAATATCAGGTTTGATTTGAACAATTTTTTCATAGCATTTTATTGCCTTTTGCTTATCATCTATTTCCACATAAGTTCGCCCGAGATTATTATACAATTCCAGAGAATCCGGCTTCAATTTTACTGCAGATTCATAGAAACCTGCCGCTTTTTTAAAAAGTTTCTGTTCAAAAAAGATATCTCCAAGCTCCATATATGTTTCCACAGAAAGTGGATTTAATTTAATAGCCTGTTCATAATAAAAAACAGCATCTTTCCAGGCAGATGCTTTTCTATACGCCCTTCCAAGAGCATTTAAATATGATGGCTGTTCCGGAAACAATTTTACCGCTTTATTAAGCAAATCAATTGCAACATCAAAATGTCCTAACTGCAATTCCACCATACCAAGCAAATGTAACGATTCAGAGTGATCCTGATTTATAGAAAGAATTTTTCTACATATTTCCTTTGCACGATCAAACTGGGCATTATGATAATATACCAACCCTTTTTTAAATTCACCAGATAGATCAGTTAACATAATTATTTCCCGGCTTATGTTTAGTTCAAAACCCCACCAGCACCAGGAAGTTACACAGCAACATCTATACCATGCAGGCTCATAACTTTTTAAATTAAATCGATAG
>CAZNFB010000041.1:0-14132 GCA_964572105.1 uncultured Desulfobacteraceae bacterium | reverse complement strand
GGCCAAAAGACAAGCTATTTCGTTCAACTTATAAAATTTTCGTTCCTGAGCTTCCTGTTGTCCATTTGGAAACATGATCTATTTTTTTCAAATGGACACAGGTTAAAATAAGGATATAATCGTGAGCATATTTGTAAACAAAGAAACACGGCTTGTTGTCCAGGGAATAACCGGCAAAGAAGGAAAATTCCATACACAGCAATGTATTACATATGGGACAAATGTTGTGGCCGGTGTCACCCCAGGCAAAGCAGGGCAGAAAATGGATGATGTGCCCATATACAATACTGTAAAAAAAGCTGTTGATGAAGCAGGGGCAAACTGCAGTATGATATTTGTTCCACCCCCCTTTGCAGCAGATGCTATTATGGAAGCTGCAGATGCTGGAATCGATATCATAATTGCAATAACTGAGGGAATTCCGGTTTTGGATATGATGAAGGTTAAAAATCATCTTAAAAAAACAGGATCACGCTTAATAGGCCCCAATTGTCCTGGAATAATAACACCTGGAGAATGCAAAATCGGAATAATGCCTGCCCCCATTCATAAACCAGGGGGTCCCATCGGCGTGGTCTCCCGGTCAGGAACCCTGACATATGAAGTTGTCCACCAATTGACCCTAAAAGGTATAGGCCAGACAACATGCATAGGGATCGGAGGCGATCCTGTAAACGGCACAAACTTCATTGACTGCCTTGAGGCATTTGAAAAGGATCCTGAAACCAAAGGTATAGCCATGGTTGGAGAGATCGGAGGGAGTGCTGAAGAAGAAGCCGCAGATTATATTAAAAAGAACGTTACAAAACCTGTGGTCGGTTTTATTGCAGGATTAACAGCACCTCCGGGAAGACGCATGGGACATGCCGGCGCCATAATCAGCGGGAAAAGCGGGACAGGACAGGCTAAAGTAGCTGCCATGAAGGAAAACGGAATTCATGTATGTGAAAACCTTGGGGAATTTGGGGATCTGTGTGCTGAAGTTTTTAAGATATAGTTCCATATAGATTTTTATTTTAAAAATTCATATTTCAAAACGGAGATAAATTATTTTATCTCCGTTTATGGATTCTTTCTTAACGTCCTCTAATCCGCTCAAACAATTTCAAAGTTTTAATCAGATCATACCTGTTGCGTATCTTAAATCAGCGACGCTAAATAGTTACAAATTTTCTTGCCTTGAACATATATTTAATATAACGTGCTCAAAAGATGGTGTTGATTGTACTGTCGCACACAACTTTATCATAATATTATAATCATTTATTTACCCCCCCCTGGTTAATCATAAAAATACCCAAAGCCATATCATGAATATAAAAAAATCTAATTTTGCAGGTACCTGGTATCCGGACAACCCCCTGGAGTGTGAAAAGGAAATTAAACAGTTTTTACAGGAAGAGAAAAAAGAAAAACCGCTAAACACGGGTTTTATTGCCGGAATTGTCCCCCACGCTGGATGGTTTTTTTCAGGGAGCATAGCCTGTAACGTGGTGAATGCTTTAAAAGGCGGAACCCCTCCGGATATTGTTGTGATTTTAGGGATGCATCTTTCACCGGGCTCTCCAGGATACATTATCCCGGACGGAACATGGGAAACACCATTTGGTGATCTTTTAATTGATAATCAGTTTGCAGCAGAAATCATTCAACAATTCAACTCCATTGTTGAATCGGTTAAACCCTTTGAGCAGGACAATACAATTGAACTGGTAACTCCCTTTGTAAAATATTTTTTCCCGGAAGTAAAGATACTCCCCATGGGGATTCCCCCGGGACAGGACTCAATAAAAACAGGAGAAGGAATTGCAGCAATAGCCCTGGAAAAAGGGAAAAAAATAAAGGTAATAGGTTCAACAGATCTTACACACTACGGACCTAACTACGGATTTGTACCAAAAGGGCGTGGGCCTGATGCCATTGACTGGATGCAAAATGAAAATGATAAAAAATTTATTAATGCTGCTTGTGATTTAAACCCTGAAAAAATTTTAAAGGGAGCAGAACTTTACAAAAATGCCTGCTGTGCAGGTGCTGCAGCAGCAACAGTTGCAGCTGCAAAAAAACTCGGAGCCGATAATGGCAGGCTCATTACCTATAAAACAAGTTATGATAAGACCCCATCAGATAGCTTTGTGGGATATGCCGGAATAGTTATGTAGTCTTAATAATTCACATTTGTGATAATCGATATGCGGACTTAAAAACAATCAAAGGAGATTTTGTAATGGGAAAATTAGACGGAAGGTCCATAGTAATCACAGGGTCTGGAAGAGGACTGGGTAAAGGTTTTGCAATAGTAATGGCTAAAGAAGGGGCCTCTGTTGTAGTTAATGACATTGATGATTCTGCAAATGAAGTTGTAAATGAAATCAAGGCACAGGGCGGAAAAGCAGTAGCGGTTATTGCCGGAGTCGGAACAAAAGAGGTTGCTGAAAAGCTGGTGAACACAGCCGTGAGTGAATTCGGAAAAATAGATGTAATGATAAATAACGCCGGCATATTAAGGGATGGCTTTATCAATAAAATGAAAGAGCAGGATTTTGATGATGTTATAACAGTTCATCTCAAAGCCGCTTTTTTAAACTCCCAGGCGGCAATCAAATATATGATAGAAAACAAAATCAAGGGGAGAATCATTAACATGACATCCTCGGCAGGGATATACGGTAATATCGGCCAGGCAAACTACAGCGCAGCCAAAGCCGGCATTATCGGGCTGACCCTTTCAAATGCCAAAGAACTTGTCAGATACGGAATCTGCGTTAACTCAATTGCCCCTGCCGCCCAGACCGCTCTCACAGATTCAATGCCTGAAAAAGTACGAAACATGTTTTACAAACAACTTGCAGCAACCTCTACAATCCAGCGCATGGGACAGCCTGAAGATGTGGCCCCCATGGCAATTTTTCTTGCTTCTGAAGATTCTTACTTTGTCACAGGACAGGTAATTGCTGTTATGGGAGCAACAGGTGCAATATAATTTCAGTAAATATTACCACCAGAATAATTATATAACAAACTTGTAACGGGTTCTTAAAATAGTTTTTTTTAAAAGGGAGAGTACAGTTGTACTCTCCCTTTTTTTGCACTAAAAAAAATTTCTATTGATATATTTTCACTATATCATTATTATAAAATGTTGTCGTAAAAGACATAAATTCTGTCGTAAAAGACATAAAGTCTGTCGTAAAAGGCATAATATAATGATCTGTTTTACTGATTTATTTTTTTTAGATTGAAAATTACGAGGAGAAAATAGCATATGGGAACAAAAAAAACTTTAGCATTAGATGGTATAGTAGTTGCCGATTTCAGCCATGCCCTGTCTGCCCCTTACGGGTGCATGATGTTAGCGGATGCAGGAGCGGACCTCATCAAAATAGAAAGCCCCAATCCTGATGTTTTCAGAATTTTAAACAAAGGAGCTTATGCCGCGGTTGTTCACAGGAATAAACGGGCCCTCTCCCTTGATTTAAAAAAAGATGAAGCCAAAAAAATAGCCTGGAAAATCATTGAAAAAGCGGACGTTCTCATTGAAAATTTTACTCCAGGTGCTTTTGAACGTCTTGGATTCGGATATGAAGATGTAAAAAAAATAAATCCTGGCATTATATACTGTTCATTATCAGGCTTTGGCCAGACCGGCCCCTATAAAAATCTGGGAGGCTACGATGTTGTTGCCCAGGCCATGTCCGGGATCATGGAAGCCACAGGCGATCAGGACAGGCTCCCTGTTCGCATAGGTCCTTCCATTGTTGACATGGGTTCAGGGATGTATCTTGCCATAGGTGTTCTCCAGGCGATTTTAGAAAGACAAAAAACAGGGGAAGGGCAAAGAATAGATATCAGCCTTCTGGAAACAGCCCTTTCATGGATGTCACCCTTTGTTGCTCTCTGCTCCATGACAGGTGAAGTTCCCAAAAGATGGGGATCAGGGTTTGCCCCATTTTGCCCATACAGGGTTTACAATTCATCAGATGGCACTGTATTTATAGGTGTATCAACCAATCATTTCTGGAAAAGATTCTGCGATGCCTTTGATCTTAAAGAACTTTCAGCAATGAAAAAGTTTGAGGATATTTCCGGCAGGGTGGGTAACAGGGATGAACTCGATGGCCTTGTACAGGATGTTATGGTTAAACTTAAAAAAGATGATATTCTTGCAAAACTGCGCGAAGCAGCCATTCCATGCGCCCCTGTTTATTCTGTTGAAGATGCCATGAATGACCCCCATGTTAAAGAACGGGGCTGTCTTGTGGAACAGGATCATCCGGTATGCGGGAAAATGACCTTTGTTAAAAATCCCATACGGAGTAATGGTGAATTTCCTGAAATACGTTTTCCGTCCCCGGCCCAGGGAGAACAAACAGTGGAAATTCTTGGCGAGCTTGGATATTCTGCAAAGGAAATCGAAGAATTTATAGCTGCCAAAGTAGCACTTCCACCAAAAAAATAGACCTGCTAAACCAGGAAAAAACACCATGGAAATTTTAAAATTTACAGAAGAACACAAGCAATACAGGGAGCGTTTAAGGGCTTTTTTTGCTAAAGAAGTTCTTCCCCATGTGGATCAGTGGGAAAAAGATCATATTGTCCCCAAAAGCATGTGGAATAAAATAGGAAAAGCCGGTTTTTTATGCGCAGGAATCCCCAAAGAATACGGAGGATGGGGTGGTGATTTTCTCCACTCTATTATTGCATCAGAAGAAATAGTAAGAACAAACCATTATGGCCTGATTATATTTCTTCACAGTGAAGTATGCGCCCCTTATATCTCTGCATTTGCCTCGGAAGAACTTAAAAAGAAATATTTACCCGGGTGTGTTTCCGGTGATATTGTTCTGGGCGTTGCCATGACAGAACCGAATGCAGGAAGTGATCTTGCCTCTCTTCAGACCACGGCAGAGCAAGATGGCGACCAGATTGTGTTAAACGGGGCCAAAATATTTACATCAAACGGAGTTAATGGTGATCTGTTTATTGTGGCGGCCAAGGATCCTGAAATTGAGAACCCTTACCAGGCAGTATCTTTATATCTGGTTGAACCGACCACCCCTGGTTTTAAAATAGGTCAACGCCTTGAAAAGATGGGGTTTCACAGCCAGGACACTGTTGAACTCTTTTTTTCAGATTGCAGAATTCCAAAAAACAATCTTATTGGAGAAAAGGGAAAAGGTTTTTATTACCTTATGAATAAACTTCAGCAGGAACGTCTTGTCTGTTCTTTGGCCGGCCTGGCCCAGGCTGAGTTTATCCTTGATGAAACACTAAAGCACTATAAGAAGATAAAGAGCAATGGTTCTTTACCCAAAATTCGTCAAAGCAAACAGCACACCATTGTTGATATGGCCACTGAAGTGAAAATCACAAAAACATTTATTTACACTTTAATAAATGACCATATTGATGGAAAAGATATAGTTGCTGAAACATCCATGGCAAAATTCTGGGCATCAGAGATGGTCAGAAGAGTTGCTGATGCAAGCTTTGAAATTTTTGGCCTTGAAGGCGCCCTTGCAAAAAACAAAATTGAGCGCGCCTGGCGTGACTGCAGGGGTATCTCGATATTTGCGGGTACAAACCAGATAATGAGAGAGATCATTGCCAAAAAAATGGGATTGTAACATATATAAATCGTCACACAAATGATTTCACTCCGTTAATTGATTATCTGACAATCTATGGATACAGGTTTTCACCGGAAGCAATTTTACTTCCAGATGAAGACTCTTAGGGCTCGTTTAAAAATAACTTTACATTTTAAGCGTCGATGCATCCCGCCTGGCTGCGTTTTTGCGCCTTGCCAGCCTGGCGCCTCAACGCCTAAAATTGCTAATTTATTTTTGAGCGACCCTTATCTCTGGTACTGGTAAATCTAAAAAGCATATCGTTTTTTTCAGGTTTTACGACTTTTGCGGGCAGTACAGCCCTTAAAGGTATCATGCAAGACCTGAAAAATCGATATGCAGACATAAGGAATAAATCGAGTGACTAAACAAAAACTTACATGCCCTGCCTGCAGTTGTTTTTGTGATGATATAGAAGTTGATATTATTGATGGCCGGATAAAGAGTATTGATAATGCCTGCCTAAAAGGATCATCATTAATTTTCCGAACTGAGGAAAAAAATGAGCGGACATCCTGTATGGTTCAAGGGCTTGATGCTAAACCTGAACAGGCTATAGACGAGGCCGCAAAAATACTTTTAAACTCCAAAAACCCCCTTTTATTCGGGTTTGATCATTCCACCAATGAAGCTCAACTTGCAGGGATTAAACTAGCACAAGAACTTGGTGGAAAAATTGATGATTTTTCTTCTTTGAGCTATGGAAATATTGTCAACCAGCTTATCAACAAAACCATATCCACCTGTTTTATATCTGAAATGGACTCTGTAAATCTTTTTGTCTATTGGGGGGCTAATCCTTTACTTTCCCATCCAAGGCATTTAGCAAATTTTTCTTACTATGCCAACCCTGGCTACAGTGAAATGAGTACATCCAGGACAGTCGACTTATGCACAATAGATATCAGAAAAAATGAAACAGCGTTAATGTCAAATCCATTTTGCAGGCTTCCTCCAAGGGGTGATGCTGATTTTATATCAACTGTATGCAAGGGCTTAAGCAACAACGAGGATAACAAAAAAGCCAAAGATTTTTACACTCTGCTCCATGCATCATCTTCCACTGTTATTTTTGTGGGAACAGGTCTTATTTCTTCCATGGGAAAAGAGATAACTCCCCTGCTGGAAATGATTGATAGCCTGGCTCTTGATATCAAAATAGTACCCATGATCGACCAACCGAATATGAGGGGTTTTAATCAAACACTCCATGAAGTAACAGGCTCTGTCAACATGGTGGATTTTGCAGGGAGCCCTTCTGAAAATGGAAAAATTTCATTTTTTCAGAATATAATCGATAAAAAGGTCGATTCAATTTTAATAGTAGGAGCAGATCCTTTTTACAAAATGCCCTTACAGGTATTAAAACATCTGGAACAAATTCCGATAATTACGGTGGACCCTTTTATTACTGACACAACAAAAGCTTCTAAAATAGTTATAGGTTCATCTGTTTCCGGTGTGGAATCAGAAGGGAAAGTAATAAGAATGGACGGGAAAGAGATTCACTTGCCTGCACCATGCCCAACTGATAAACTAAGTGACGTACAAATATTAAAACTTATTTTAGAAAAGGTTAAAGCATAATGCCTTCGGCTACTTACGAAACAGAACTTGAAATAATCACTTTCGGGGATGCTTTTTTATCTTTAAAAAAACATAGCCCTGAATATAATAAGGCCGCAGCTGTTATTTATTTATCTGAGGAAGATATAAAAAAATTAAACACTTCTTCCGGCCAAACAATTTTTTTGAAAAATGATCAGGGGAAAATCGAAGCTGAAGTAAAACTTGATAAAACCTGTTATAATGCTGTGGGCATGATGCCTGCGAGCAGACTTATCAACAAAATCATAACTGTTGATGAAGATTTTCTATCATTAAAACAATTAAAAGTTACTGCATATACCTGATTAATAATTTTGCAATTTTAACCATGCTTTCAGGGCTTGCGCAAAAATAACCTTACATTTTAAGCACCGATGCATCCCTCCGGCTTTGTTGTGAAAGCTCGAAATTTTATAGTATTCCTGCGCTTTTGCGCCTTGCCAGCCTGGTGCCTCAATTCTTAATATAAAATTGCGAATTTACTTTTGTGCGAACCCCAGGGCAGTTTTGTATCATGTAGAGGACAAACAATTGGCAAAAAAAGAGAAGATGCACCCATTTAAGGTGCTGGGATATCTCCCTGGAACTAATTGTAAGGAATGCGGTTTTGCAACCTGCCTTGCTTTTGGCGTTGCTCTTATGGACAGAGAAAAAAAGGTTGGAGACTGTCCTTATTTATTGACTGAAAAATATAAATCATCCCACGATTTATTAATTGAATATTTTGGGCAGGAATTAAATCCAGAACATGAAGGGCTTCTTATAAATATCGACAAATGTATAGGCTGCGGGGATTGTATTATAGTATGTGATAAAGCCCAGGTCAATGTGGATTACGGGCTGGGTACTGTCAGCCCCCGTAATGTTCCCCCTGTATTTGAAATCACCAATGGTCGAATTAGTGTGATAAACTGGTCAAGCTGCAAGCGCTGCACAGATCCTCCAGGAATCTGCAAGGTTTGCGAAGAACGGTGTGCTTTTGATGCTATTGAGCTTGTATAGGAATAGGTATTAACAAGGAGGAAACAGAACATGTCAACTGTAAAGGATGCAAATGAAGTATTAGCTGCACAAAAGCTTAATATCAAACTCCCCCATCCTGAGCACTGGGAAATTAAAGAGATGGAGATTCTTGAAAAAAAAGATTATCCTGATTCTGTCCACGTTTTGCTGGGTCTTAAAATGATTAATGATGAAGGAAAAGAAATTTCCGATCTTTATTATTCCGAGTCTAAGGTTGAAAGAGAACCCAAGTTTAAAATGATGTCCACCAATTTGAGAAAAAAGAATCTCCCACTCAGGGATAAAATGGCTTTTGACGCCATTTCCGATGCCCAGGAATATATAGAATTTGCCATAAAAAGTCTTATTGAAGAAAACGGATATACAATTGAAGAGACCAGCCAGGATTATATACTGGCGACAAAAAATGAAAGAGATTTTTATATATGTATAGTCCCGATCTATGGTGATGAATGTATGAAAAAACTTGATTTGCTCATCAGTTATCGAGAGCAATACGGAGATTCAAAGGATTATGGCATTTTATCCGTAGCTTTTCAAAAGTCCCTGGGGGTTTCACGGCTGGATCAGGATCAATGGATGTCTAACAATATAGAAAAATTTTCTACAAATCATGTGGGACTGTATGCTGTTGATAATCTAGACCCGAACAGCATTTACCCACTAACTATTTACCCAAAAGATAAAGACCTGAGAAAATATTTTATTAAAAAAAGCACCCAGTGGACTCTTTTAAAAACAAGGGATACAGCATACCGACCAGGGAGTAAAGATACCGATATTAAATAATTGGAATAATTGTAACTATTCAGCGACCCTGAATAGTTACCCCGTTTTTGATATGGATAGCCTGGAAAAAACACCTGCTTCATGGCACTTTGCTTCAAGACGGTGCAGAAAATGAGAGGTTTTTTCAGGATTATAATAAACAGGAAAAAGAAGATCCGTCTCAGGTGAGAGTATCCCGCTTTTTATCAGCCGATTTGTAATGGGAGCGTTTGGGTATAATCTTATATTATTAAATATAACAGCCCCAAGATTTCCTGCAGGGGCATGTATCTCCAAAAGTTTATCCATGGTCCCGGCTGCTTCATGGAAATGGTCAACAGTCTCTCCAGGAAGATTTATTAAAAAATGGCACATTGTAAGTATTCCGCTCTTTGCTGTTATTTCGGCTGCATTTATAATATCTTTTTTTGCCATCCCTTTGTTTAAAACTTTTAAACCGTCATCTGTTAAGGCATCTCCGGAAAAATATACCGCCACAAGGCCAGAGCTGATTGCAAGATCCAAAAGTTCGCTGGTGAGGTCAGTCTCCCTGAAAAAACCTGTCCATCCAATATCAAGTTTTCTGCGGAGCATCTCTTTACATACAGCCCTGAAATGATCCGCGGGCCTGTTCACCACTGAATCAGTAAAATGAAAAAGACTGACCCCATACTCCTTTTTCAGATACTCAAGCTCATCTATAATTTTTACGGGACTTCGCAGCCTGAGCTGCCCCCCTCCCAGATACGGATAGGTACAGTAGCTGCATTTTAGATCGCACCCGCGTTTTCCCTCTACTCCCATTACTGCTACATATTGATTTTTTTCCAGATAATCCCGGGGCCTGAAAGACTCAGCATCTATCATGGGTAATGAATCAATATCAGTTTTTTCCCATGATCGATTCTGGAAAATATCACCCTTGTTTTTCCAAATTAATCCAGGAATCTTTTCCAGCTCAAAAGGGGCTTTCAGCATTTCTTGAAAAACGACCTCTCCTTCGCCGGAAATACCATAATCTATTTCGGGTATTTCCCTTAAAAGACGTTTGGCAAAAAGAGTAAACGCAGGGCCTCCCACAATGATTTTGGCACCCGGAACCATGGATCTTATCATTTTTGCAGGGGTTTTTAATGAAGATATATAGGAAGTCTGGTGACCAGCCAAAGGATCAATATTTCTAAAAGACAAAAACGCAATATCAGGCCTTACATTTTTTAAAACCCCATGGAGCTTTTCCCACGGATCAACGTAAAGATTCATATCCAGAACATGTTTAAAATATTTATCCGGCACTAAAGAGGAAAGCCTGGAAAGACCCAGGGGGTATACCAGTTCTTTTGCGCCAAAATGGGAAGTGGGGAGTTGTACAAGTAAAATTTTCATATTTTTACTCCAAAAGTAAAAGGCCGATATATTTAACGTAAAGACCCTTTGCGGAAACCGGATTAAGAGCTATGCCACTATTTTTCGCGGTGGCATAAACATCTATTCCTGACCCTTCCATTGATGGCCTGGCCTTATCAGGAAAACGACAGTTACCGTCCTCTGGACATTTATCACATACAGGACAGTGGCCTGCACCAAAAACAAAGGCTTTATGGAATCCATGGAGAAAGGCTTTTTTCTCCAGCGCCAGAAGCATGTTATGAAATTGTTTGCCAGGGGGCGTCCCTTCAACAAGGAGGGCATGTTGATATGAATCTATCATTTTCTGCGTGGCGTCACTTTCCATACCATAAGGGGGGCATTGAAGATTTGTATTATATTTTTCACACCCGAACCGGCATTTTTTTCGTACCCAGGGGCCTGTAACAATTTTGTCTGCGCTGATTAAAACAGCCTCTGAAAATCCACCATCAAGGGCTTTATAAACCCAGGCATCAAGACCTGTTTTGCTCCTTTTCAAAGTATCAGTCTTTTTGGCGATTATAATGGCGGAATCTGTGTTAAGGTCAAGTGTATCAATTCTGGCCATTCCATATTGAAAAAGGAGGCCGCTTAATATGGAAGATTTGTGGCAGACTCCGTTATATGTATTCAGCATCATATTCAAATCGTATAACGGGCCCTTTTGCGGAGACCGGCCGCAGCGATCAGGAAAGTAATCATGGATTAAAAGGATTCCATCATCTTTTAAAATACTTATGGCCTTTTTGAGTATTTCATCCGCCTCCTGTTCAGAATAAGCATGGAGAATATTACTTAATAATATAAGGCCGAAGCTTTGCCCGCTGCCGAACTGATAATTCCTGAAATCTCCTTCAATTGTTCTGACCCTTGCCCACGCAGCCTTTTCAGGATACAGAATCCGTGCTGCCTTTATTACATCAGCAATTTCAAACAAGACTCCCTGGCCATCTTTTTTTGTCTGCACCAGGGTTCTTCCAAGGGCTCCGGCTCCACCCCCCACGTCTAAAACAGGGGGTGCCCAGGATTCTTCGGCGAGGATATCGATAATCTCAGTAACTTTCTGCTTTGCCAGGGAATCCATGGCACGAACATAATCGAAAATCTTTGTTTGATAACTCCCATCATCAGCCCCTTGTTCAGGGGGAGCCCCCCTGTTTTGCCGAAGGCTTTCAAAAAGATTTTCCCAATTCGATTTCATATATCGCCTGTACAGGAAAAAATCACCCATATATGATTCACTTTTGGGAACCAGATAAATACCGGCAGCCTGGCTGTTACACCATCCGTTTTCAATTTCATGAATCAATCCCAGCCGTTTCAACACAGCAAGAAATCTAAGAAGCTTTGATTCATCACATTGGGCAGCCTCTGCAAGAGCCTTTAAATCGGCACAGCCCTGATCAATAAACATGAACAGCTTCAGCCGGATAGCTGTAAAGAGTACCTCGGAATACCAGTAGGCTGTCGACAAATCCTCTATGTGCTGAAAATCAAGCGCAGCAGGATCTGTTGCCTGGAAAGGAAATTTTATCATTTTTAAAATCTCAGACTTGCATCATCCTAAAATCTGATGCTATAAAGAATATAGACCGTTACATAAATAATTTCAGCAATAAACTCAGTATTGTCCGGTTAGAACTTTCCGTATTTTGTTTCTTGCAATTTCCTAACCGGACACTACCGCAATAAACTGAGCTATAATAAAATTTAAAAAGCTCTGAAACTCGCTGCGCTCAAACAGCCAGAGTTTTTTAAATTTCACCATAGCTCAGTTCCGGCATCTGGCCGTATGGAATTTATTATCATAATACCTGAAGCATTCCTATAATCAGCACAATTAAATAGTTACCATTCATCTATAAATTGTTGAGTATAAGTAAAACAGGACATTTTTGCAAGATATTCGTACCCTTAAAAAAATGGATAAACTTGAATAATGAATGAATTTTATGATGTAGCAATTACAGGTGCGGGACCAGGTGGAGCCAGAGCCGCAATCGCCTGCGCCAGTGCCGGTTTAAAAACAGTTATCCTCGAAAAAAAAAAAAATGTGGGCATCCCTGTACATTGCGGAGAATGTCTTTCAGAATATGCCCTTGAAAATACAGGCTTGTCACTACCCGAACATACTGTTTCAACACGTATAAATGGTGTACGAGTAATATTTCCCGATGGATCTGCAAAAAAACTTATTGAAAACGGATATGTCCTCCACAAAGAAAAATTTGAACAATGGATGGTTCAAACAGCCTGCGGAAAAGGGGCAACTCTCCATTTGAACTCCAGGGTAACAAATTTGACCAGAGATAATGGAGCCTGGAAAATAGAAACATCTTCAGGGAAAAAATTAAGATCCAAAATTTTAATTGATGCATCAGGGGTACTTTCTGCTGCAAACAGACTACTTAAACTGACCCGACCCTTTAAAACAATTTCCGGTCTTCAATACCATGTTGATGGATTTGGCGCCAATGATTTTATAAATTTTTATATGTGGCCAAAATTCGTATTTAAAGGATATCTGTGGGTTATTCCCAAGGGAGATAATACCTGTAATGTGGGGCTTATATCGGAAAATCCATCAGATATTCGGCAAAGGCTGGATAATTTTATAAAAACAAATAATTTTAAAGTAATCAAAACCAATAAAATTACCGGGGGGAGGCTCCCTGCATCGGGGCCTTTAACCGAAACATATGGTGAGGGGCTAATGATAATAGGAGATGCAGCAGGTTTTACAAGCCCTTTATTTGAGGGAGGAACACATCTTGCGTTGAAATCGGGATGCATAGCAGCAGATATTGCAAAAAAAGCGGTGGCACTCAACAATTTCAGCAAAGAAATATTTTCATCATATCAAAAAGAATGGAAAAAAATATTTCCTCCCTATAAAAGACTGTTGCGGGGGAAAAACTTATACTTTAATATGCCCGATGATCAGTTAAATTTACTGGCAGGATATATACCGGAAGAGATGAAAGAAATTCCCATCCCAAAAAAGATCGGCACAGGGCTTAAAATGCTGCTTAAAAATCCTGGACTTATAAATAAAGGGTCAATACCAATAATGAAGGCTTTTGAATATTCCAGAGCCAGATACTATGGATGGTAACCTGCAATGAAAGTAAGCATTAAAATATTTTCATTTTTATTTTTACTAACCCTGACATCAAGGGTTAACATATATGCTGATATATATATGTATATAGATGAAGCCGGAATAATCCACTATACAAATATACCCACATCACCCGGATATAAACTTTACCTTAAAGAATACCCAAAGTATCAGCCTGGTTTATACTTTAACGACATGTATGATCATTTAATTATTAAGGCCTCAAAAAAATACGGGGTACCCTTCCAACTTTTAAAAGCTGTGATAAAAGCAGAATCTGATTTTAACACAAAAGCAGTATCTAAAGCCGGAGCAATGGGGCTTATGCAAATCATGCCGAAAAATTTTAAAGCGTTTAACATCAATAATCCCTATGACCCTTCCGAGAATATCATGGGGGGAACACGTTATTTAAAAAGCCTTTTGCAGCAATTTGCCTGGAAACTTCCCCTGGCCCTTGCGGCATACAATGCGGGACCAAGTCGCGTTATTCAATATAATGACATTCCCCCTTTTAAAGAGACAGAAAAATATGTAAAAAAAGTTATGAGGTATTATAATATACTAAGGAA